>DALYGT010000009.1:0-14515 GCA_031971375.1 Burkholderiales bacterium
CACCACTTCGACCGGCGCGCCGTTCCGCACCACCACCGGCAGCTTGAGGTGTCCCGCGACGACGGTCTGCCCGGCCGAGAGTCCGACCCTGACCAGCTTGCCGATGACGAACGCGGGTTCGGTCACGGGCGGGTAGGGTGATGTGGTGAGGTCGACCTCGGCGACGCGGATGTCGTCCGCGTCGATCACCGAACCCGCCGGCAGCGCGCGGCGTGTCACCAAGGCCAGCACGAAGACCTGCACATGCGTCCGCACGCCCAGGCTCCAGCCACCATCGCCGGGGCAGCGCACGCGGATCTGCGTCCAGCCCCAGAGCCGTTGGCCTTCCATGGTCTCTGCGACCGGGTTCGCGCAGGCTGGCAGCCGCAAGCGGTTGTCGGGCGGGACCACCGTCACCTCGAGTCGTCCGCCGGGGTCGGCGACCGAGCGCTCGACATGCTCGCGCACCAGGGCAGTGACCGCAGAGAGGTCCTGCCAGACCGGTGCGGCGTGCACCGGCCACACCGCGAGTGCCAGCAGCATCGCGGCGAGATCCGCGACCCCCATCGTGGCTTTCTGGGGGGGGGTCGCATGCGCCGTGGCTGAACGGGTCGTGTCGGCGTGTCTGGGCATGATCGGAGCATAGCCGAGTGTGGCCAACGGGCCCATGACCGCGCCGCGCAAGATCGTGCGGACCGTGGCAAGGATTGCCGGTCCCGTTGCGACAAGCCGGCGAGAGTCGCCGAACAGGCGTCGTGATCGGCTACCCGGGCTCCCCGCGCAGTGCTTCGTTGCTACCCGCAGGTGTTTCGCAAAACATTGATCCACATCAATAAACGGATTCTCCCGGGCACTTTTCAGGAGGTTGGCACGCGGCTTGCTTGATGTGCCTGCGCGCCACCGCCAGTGCGGTGTGCCAAAGAGACAGCAAAGACCATGAACGCGATCAACCAAGGAATCGACAGGCTCGGCGGGGTGCTCAAGTTGAGGGCGCAGCGGCAGCAATTGCTCGCCGCCAACATCGCCAATGCCGACACCCCGGGTTACAAGGCCCGCGATTTCGATTTTGCCGCTGCAGTGGGGCAGGCCAGTGCCACCCGCCTCGGGCTGGCAACCACCCAGCCGGGGCACCTCACCGGCCGTGCGGGCGCCGCGCCGGGCATCGACCTCAAGTACCGCATCCCGGCGCAGGACGCGATCGACGGCAACACCGTCGAGGTCGACCGCGAGTCGTCACTCTTCACGCAGAACGCCGTCGCCTATCAGGCCAGCGCGCAGTTCCTCGGCGACACCATCCGCGAGATGCGGCTCGCCATCACCGGCCAGGGCGGCTAGGAGTAGACGATGGGCATGTTCACCCTGTTCGATATCGCCGGCTCGGCCATGACCGCGCAGAGCCAGCGGCTGAGCACGATTGCCAGCAACCTCGCCAACATCGACAGCAGCACCTCGGCCGACGGCAAGCCCTACCGCTCGCGGCAAGTGGTGTTCCAGGTGCAGCCGCTTGCCCAGCCGGGCCAGCCCGCCTCGGGCACCGACGGCCCGACCGGTGTGCGCGTGGCGCGCGTCATCGAGAGCCAGGCACCCTTCCGCAAGGTCTACCAGCCCGGTCACCCGCAGGCCGATGCCAACGGCATGGTCACCTACCCCAATGTCGACCCGGTCGAGGAGATGACCAACATGATCTCGGCCTCGCGCGCCTACCAGTTCAACGTCGAGGTGATGAACACCTCGCGCCTCCTCCTCCAGAAGACCCTCGAGATCGGACGCTGACCATGGTCATGAACGTAAGTACCGCGAAGGGCGCCACACCGACCACCAAGTCGGCCAATTCGCTCGACACGCCGCAGGAGATCCAGGACCGCTTCCTCAAGCTGCTGGTGGCGCAACTGCAGAACCAGGACCCACTCAGCCCGGTGGACAACAGCCAGATCACCCAGCAGATGTCGCAGATCTCGATGGTGCAGGGCATCTCCAACCTCAACACCACCATGAACGCGCTGCTCGCCTCGCAGAGCTCGCAGGCCGCCGGCCTGATCGGCCACGCCGTGCTGCTCTCCGGCAACGAGTTGCGGCTTGCTGGCGGTCAGGCGGTCGGTGCTGCCTCGCTTGCCGGTGCCGCGACCGATGTGCAGGTCGACGTGCTCGGCGCGGCCGGTACGGTGGTCGACACCCTTGCGCTCGGCCCGCGGCCGGCGGGTGACCTGAGCTTTGCGTGGGATGGCAAGGACGCTCAGGGCAACGCCATGCCGGACGGTGCATACACCTTCAAGGTGCGTGCGACCACCGGCGCGGTGGCTGTCTCTTCCAACAGTTTCTCGGTGGCGCAGGTCAACGGCGTCACCCTCAGCAGTACTGGTCCGCTGCTGGACCTCAGCAACGGCAGCTCGGTGGCGCTCTCCGCCATCAAGAAGATCCTCTGAACCGCCGACCCGACGGAGACACGACATGTCATTCACTTTTCAGCAAGCCCTGACCGGCCTCGACGCCACCGCCCAGCAACTCGACGTGCTCGGCAACAACATCGCCAACGCCGGGACCACCGCGTTCAAGCGCTCGCGCATCGCCTTTGGCGACGTTTACGCCAACTCGGTGGCGGCCACCAGCAACAACCCGATCGGTCTGGGCGTCGGCGTGCAGGCGATCAACCAGATCTTCACGCAGGGCGGTCTGACCACCACCAACAACCCGCTCGACGTCGGCATCAGCGGCGACGGCTTCTTCGTGGTCCAGGACGTCGCCACCAAGAGCAATGTGTACACCCGTGCCGGGCAGTTCAACGTCGATGCCGAAGGCTACCTTGTCACCGCAGGTGGTCAGCGTGTACTCGGCTACTCGCCGGGCTCCGGCGTGCCGCACAACGGCCCCCCCGACACCGTGTTGCAGGTGCCGACCGGCTCCAAGGACGCCACCGTCACCACCAATATCGATGCGTCGTTCAACTTCAACGCGGTCGACGCGATCAAGACCGACGCGCTCAACGGGCCCTTCGATCCAACCAAGACCGACAGCTACAACAATGCATCGTCGGTGACGGTGTATGACCAGATCGGTCAGGCGCACACCATGACCATGTATTTCCGCCATGTCGACTCGCAGAAGTGGCAGGTCTACACGCTGATGTCGGATGGTGCGAATACCCTGACACCCACAGTCACCCCCGCCGCACCTCCGGTCGGTGGCACCGCCGCACCCGATACGGTCAAGCCCGTGTTCGATACCGCATACGTCACGCCCGCCGGAGTGGTGCCCAAGGACAAGACCGGTACCGCATTCAACACGACGGGTTCGGACATCGTGCTGCAATACCGCGAGAACAAGAACCTGTTCGATACGACGCCACCTGCAGCCAGCAGCTTCAATGTCAGTGACTCGCTCGGCAATACATACACCGTGAGCGGCGTCACGGTGGATGCGCTGAACAACCGGGTCATCTTGAATACCAGCACCGCGATCCCGACCGGGGCGACGGTGCGCGCGACCTACACGCCTCCGGTCAGCAACGCCATCCAGGATCAAGCCGGCAATCTGGCATCCGGTTTCTCGGCGCAGTTGGTGAACAACCTTGTGCCGCCGACCACCGCCATCGCTGCGCCGGCGGTCAGTACTGTCTCTGTCAACGGCAACAAGCTGGTGCTCCAGTACAGCAGCAACAGCATCCTCGATCGCACTGCCGTGCCGGCCAACGCAGACTATGCGCTCACAGTGGACGGCCAAAGCATCGGTACCTCTCCGGGTGCTGCGTTCACCGGTACTCCGGTCGTCGACCCGATCAACAAGACGGTGACCTTGACGCTCGCGACTGCCATCAGCCCGGGCCAGACGGTCAAGTTGAATTACACCCCGAACGCAACCCCAACGTCGGTCGTCCGCGATGCCACAGCCACTCACAACGCGGCGTCGGCGCTCACCAACCAGACGGTACTCAATTACACGCCGAGTTCGCCGGTTGCGATGACCCTCAACTTCACCGGCTCCGGGGTTTTGCTCGATCAGGCACAAGCCTACGCTGACCTGTCATTCAACCTCACCAACCCTGCCAATGGCACGCGACCGACGGCCACCACGCCGTTCTCGTTCCGGCTGAACCTTGCCAGCGTCGACCCGGCCAACCCGTTCTCGACCACCGCCTACGCCGACCGCTTCGCACCCAGCAAGATCGATCAGGACGGCCATGAGAGCGGCAGCCTGGCCGGCTTCAGCATCGATGATGAGGGCAACCTGATCGCCCGCTACAGCAATGGCCTGACCGACATCAAGGGCCAGATCGCCATCGCCAACTTCAAGACGCCGGAGAAGCTGCGTGCGGTGACCGGCAATCTCTACGCCGAGACGCGTGAGAGCGGCCCGGCGCAGTCGGCGGCCCCCAATTCCAACACATCGAACGGCCGCCTTGGTGTGATCAAGCCCGGTACGCTGGAGCTCTCCAACGTCGACCTCACGACCGAACTGGTCGGCCTGATCACCGCGCAGCGCAACTACCAGGCCAACGCCAAGACCATCCAGGTCCAGAGCCAGGCGGCGCAGGCGATCCTCCAGGCCATCGGTTGATGACGGGCAGAGGCGACTAAGGAGACCACGTGGACCGCGCACTCTGGGTCGCGATGACCGGCGCCCGCAACGTCACCTTGCAGGAGGCGGCGGTGGCGAACAACCTCGCCAACGCCAACACCACCGGCTTTCGCGCGGCGATCAGCGCCTTCCGCGCGGTGCCGGTGCAGGGCGATTCACTTCCGACCCGCGTCTATGGCATCGACTCGACCGCCGCCACCGATTTCCGCAACGGCCCGGTCGCGACCACCGGCAACACCTTCGACCTCGCCATCACCGGTCCGGGGATGTTCGCGGTCCAGGATGCCGATGGCAAGGAGGCCTACACCCGTGCTGGTGACTTCGGTCTGCGGCCAGATGGCACGCTGGTCGATCGGCAGGGGCGGGTGGTGCTCGGCGAAGCCGGGCCGCTGGTCATCCCCGGGGACCGCTCGGTATCGATCGGTGCCGACGGCACCGTCGCCTCGCTGCCGGTCACGCCCCCCTACACCGAGACCGTGGTGCTCGGCCGCATCAAGCTGGTCAACCCCGATCCGGCAACGCTCGAACGCGGTGCTGACGGCCTGTTCCGCACCGCCGATCGCCAGCCGCTGCAGGCCGACGCCGCGGTGCAGGTGCGCCCAGGTGCCCTCGAGGGCAGCAATGTCAACGCGGTCGAGGGCCTGATCGCCACCATCCGCAACGCGCGCTCGTTCGAACTGCAGATGCAGCTCGTGCAGCGCATCTCCGACGACGCGCAGGCCGCTTCGCGCATCCTGAACATCAGCTGAGGACACCATGCTCCGCTCGCTTGAAGTCGCAAAGACCGGTCTCGAGGCGCAACAGGCGCAACTCGACGTGGTCAGCAACAACCTCGCCAACGTCGCCACCACCGGCTTCAAGAAGTCGCGAGCGGTGTTCCAGGACCTGCTTTACGACACCATCCGTCCGGCTGGCGCGTCGAGTTCGCAGACCACTGTCCTGCCGAGCGGCCTGCAACTCGGCAACGGCTCACAGATCGTCGGTACATCGCGCAACTTCACCCAAGGCACGACGGTGGTCACTGGCAACCCGTTCGACATGGCGATCAGTGGCCCGGGCTTCTTTCAGGTGCAGCTGCCCAACGGCACCACGGCTTACACGCGCGATGGCACCTTCAAGCTCAACGCCGACGGCGCGCTGGTGACCAACGATGGCTTCCTGGTCACGCCGCAGATCACCGTCACCGGCGTGACACCCGACACCGTGGCGGTGAGCCGGGACGGCTTGATCACCGGGTTCGACAATAACGGCGCGTTGCAACAGGTCGGGCAACTGCAGATCGCGACCTTCATCAACCCGGCCGGTCTGCGCTCGCTGGGGGGCAACCTCTACGCCGAGACCATCGCCAGCGGTCAGGCGGTGACCGGCAACCCGGGTTCGAACGGGCTCGGCGAGATCACCCAGAAGGCGCTCGAGAACTCCAACGTCAATGTGGCGGAGGAGCTGGTCAACCTGATCACCGCGCAGCGCGCTTTCGAGGTCGCGTCGCGGGCCATCTCCAGCTCCGACCAGATCCTGCAGAAACTGGGGCAGCTGTGATGCAGGCTTTGTCAAAGTCACTGGTCCTCATGGCGGTAGCGGTCGTGGCGACGGCTTGCGCCAATCGCAGCGAGGTGCGACAGCTCGCTCCGGCGATGACCCGTCCGACGCCGGTCGCTCGCGTGGTCGAACCCACCGGCGCCATCTACCGCACCGATGTGCCACAGCGCGGGCTGTTCGACGACCGTCGGGCGCGCAACGTCGGTGACGTCATCACCGTGGTGCTGCGCGAGACGGTGAGCAGCACCAAGCAGGCGAGTTCAAAGCTGGCGCGCAAGTCGTCGATTAACGATTCGGTCGGTACCGTCACCGGCCTCCCGCTCAAAACGCTGCAAGGGCTGCAGTTTTCCGCTTCGGAGAACAACAACGCCGACAACAGCGGCACGTCGTCGCAAAGTGGCGACTTCACCGGGACCATCACCACCACGGTCGCCGAAGTCCTGCCGAATGGCAATCTGCTGGTCTCCGGCGACAAGGAGATCCAGATCAACTACGGCGTTCAGCACCTGCGCTTCTCGGGCATCGTCAACCCGCTGAACGTGCGGCCCGACAACTCGGTCCTCTCGACCGCGGTGGCCAACGCACGTCTCGAATACCGCGAGGATGGGACCTTGGGCGACAACGCCATCCTCGGTGGGCTGATGCGCTTCTTCATCAAGGCGGCGACGCTGTTCTGAGGACCCTGCGATGAGACTCTGTTTGCTCAAGACCCTCCTGATCAGCCTGCTGGCCGGCGCGTTCGCCGCCGAGGCTGCTGCCGCCGAGCGCATCAAGGACCTGATGTCGGTCCAGGGCGTGCGCAACAACCAGCTGGTCGGCTACGGCGTGGTGGTCGGCCTCGATGGCACCGGCGACCAGACGACGCAGACGCCGTTCACCATCCAGACCATCAACAGCATGCTCTCCAGCCTCGGTGTGCAATTGCCGCCGGGAACCAACCCGCAGCTCAAGAACGTGGCTGCGGTGATGGTCACCGCCAGCTTGCCGGCCTACGCCAAGCCCGGGCAGCAGATCGACATCACCGTGTCCTCGATGGGCAACGCCAAGAGCTTGCGCGGCGGGACCCTGCTGATGACCCAGCTCAAGGGTGCCGACGGCAACACCTATGCCATCGCTCAAGGCAGCCTCCTGGTGCCTGGCGCCGGCGCGTCGTCAGGCGGCACCAGCACCACCGTCAACCACCTGTCGGCCGGACGCGTCCCCGGTGGCGCGACGGTCGAACGCGCGGTGCCGACGCCGCTCGGTCAGGGGGATTTCGTCAATCTCGAGGCGCAGGCCACCGACTTCACCACCGTCGCGCGTGTCGTACAGACTATCAACAATGCCTTTGGCGAAGGTGTGGCTGCCGCTGTTGACGGCCGTCAGGTGCGGGTGGCGGCTCCGGCCGACCCGACCCAGCGGGTGGCCTTCATGGCGCGTCTGGAGAACCTGCAGATCGCCGCTGGCGAGGCCCCGCCCAAGGTCGTCATGAACGCGCGCACCGGCAGCGTGGTGATGAATCAACTCGTCACGCTGGCGCCATGCGCCGTCTCGCATGGCAATCTGACGGTCTCGGTACAGACGCAGCCGCTGGTCAGCCAGCCTGGGGCGTTGTCGGGTGGACGTACCGCCGTGGTCGAGCAGGCCACCGTCGAGATCAAGGGTGATCAGGGCAAGATCATCAGCATGCCGGCCGCGCCGTCGCTCAACGACGTGGTGCGTGCGCTCAATGCAGTCGGGGCGACCCCGCAGGACCTGCTGGGCATCCTCCAAGCCATGAAGTCGGCCGGTGCGCTGCGCGCCGAACTGGAGATCATCTGATGGCCAGCGCGCCGCTCAGCGCCGCCGCGCCGAATGTCGACCTGCTCGATCCGCGGCAGGTCCGCAACCTGCGGCGTGCCGCTGCCAGCGGCGAGCCCGCGGCGCTGCGCAGCGTCGCTCAGCAGTTCGAAGCGGTGTTGCTGACGCAGCTTCTACAGCAGATGCACAAGCCGATGATGCCGGGCGGGATGTTCGATACGCCGGAGGCGCAGTCGTGGAACTCGATGGTCGACCAGCGCATGGGTGTGCAACTCGCCAAAGCAGGCGGCATCGGCATCGCCGACGCATTGTTGCGCCAGATCGAGACCAGCCGCGCGGCAGTGGCGGGCGCTCAAGACGCGGCCGTGGCCGGCCGATAACCAGATTCAGGGTAAAGGGAGCCGATCATGGCGTTTGCAGGGGTCACCGACGCGGGTCTCAGCGGTATCTACGCCGCCAGCACGCAACTCTCGACCTCCAGCCACAACATCTCCAACGCCACCCTCGATGGTTATCACCGCCAGGTGGTGGTGCTCGAGCCCCGGCAGCCGCAGGCACAGAACGGTTTTTTCATTGGCACCGGCGTCAATGTGCAGTCGGTCAAGCGCGTCTACGACACCTTTCTTGACCAGCAGCTGCGTGACGCAAGCTCGACCGGTTCCTATCTCGATACCCTGCAATTGCAGACGGGCCAGGTGGATGCAGCCTTGTCGAGCGACCAAGCCTCGCTGCTGCCGACCCTGCAGTCTTTTTTTACCGCGTTGAGTGGCGTGGCGGCCGCTCCGACCTCGACCCCGGCGCGGCAGCTGGTCATCTCGAATGGCAGTGTCATGGCCGACCGTTTTGCATCCCTGCAAGACCGGCTCAACTCCATCCGTCGGGGTGTCGAGGATGGCATCAGCAGCGCGGTGACCGACCTCAACGCGTACGCCCAGCAGCTGGCCAAGGTCAACGATCTGATCCAGCAGTCGGCGCTCGACGCGCGAGGCGGCCCGGCACCAGACCTGCTCGACCAGCGTGATTCTCTGGTCAACAAGATCGCTGGCCTTGTCAATGCCAATGTGGTCTACCGCAGCGACGGTACCGCGACGATCTCGGTGGCGGATGGGCGCGCGCTGGTCGAAGGCACGGTGTCGCGCGACATCGGTACCGGGTTCAACCCGAACTTCCCCGCCGAGAAGTCGGTGACCGTCACGGTCGGTGGCACGACGACCTTCCTGAAGGACGAGAGCATCACTGGCGGCAAGATCGGCGCGCTGTTGCAAGTCCGCGACAAGACCCTCAACTATGCCGACGGCCAGCTCGGCCGACTCGCGGTGTCGATCACCACTGCGATGAACGCGCAGCACCGTCTCGGGTTTGACCAGAACGGCAATCAGGGCGGAAATCTGTTCGACGACCAGACTGATATTGGCAGTGCTACGCCATCATCCCTGAACAGCGTGAATTCGACGGCGGCGATCACCGGCAAAGTGGTCGACGCATCAAAGCTCACGGGCCTGTACTACAGCATCGATTTCGACGGGACGAACTACCGATTCACCAGCAGTGACGGCCGGACGGCGGTGCCAACTGTCATCGACGACACGGGGCGTGTGCTTGCGGCGAACGAGACGCCGATAAACGGCCGCACTTACCAGTACGTTCTGGAAGGTCTTCAACTCAAAATATCCGGCGTGGCTTCGGCCGGCGACCATTTCGACTTGCGTCCGACCGCTGGCAAAGCGGGCGGCATGGTCCTTGATGCGGACATCCAGAAGGATCCGCGGCGCGTCGCGGCGGCCGGGCCGCGCATCGACCCGTTGACGTCGTCGCCGGTTTCCATTGCGACCACCCAATCCAGGTACGCGCCATCCAGCCCGACGATCGCTGGCTCCGCTGCACTGGTCGACAATACGTTGACCGGCCTCGCAAAGGTGAGGAGCGGGTCATATACCCTGACCTATCATCAGGACGCGGCCGGCAACTTCACAGGAACGGTCACGCGCGCTGGTGGCTCTGTGGTTCCGGTTGCCGTGTCGGCGGATGCCACCAACACCTACTACACATTCGACGGGATCAAGCTGACCTTGCCCAAGGGCAGTCCCGCAACGCCGCCGGGAGATGGGGATACCTTCACGCTGGGGCTGACGTTGACAAGCGACTCCCGTGCGACGGGCGACGGCAAGAACGCGCAGTTGCTCGCCGACATCCAGCGCAGCGCACAAGCCATCGGCGGCGCCAACACGCTGGCCGAGGGCTACTCGCAGCTGGCTTCGACCGTCGGCGTACAGGCGGCCTCGACCAAGACCCGCAACGAGGCGCAGACCGCCCTGGTCCAGCAGCTCAAGTCACAGCAACAGGCACTGTCGGGCGTCAACCTCGACGAGGAGGCAGCCAACCTGTTGCGTTACCAGCAGGCCTATCAGGCCTCGTCCAAGCTGATCGCAGTCGCCGGCAAGCTGCTCGACTCGATCCTGGCCATCAACTGAGCGGAGCACAGCCATGCGCGTCGCAACCAGCAGCTACTACGACAACACCGGATACGCCATCGCGCTGGCGCAGTCGCGGCTGCTGCGCGCGCAGACCGAGATCTCCTCCAATTCCAAGCTGCAGACCGCGGCCGACAACCCGACCGACGCCGTGCAGGTGCTGCGCATCGGTCAGTTGCTCTCCGAGAACACGCAGTACCGCAACGCCAGCGATGTCGCCAAGAACCGGCTGGAGCTCGAGGAGACCTCGCTCTCGCGCATGGCCGATCTGGCCACCCGCGCCCGCGAGCTTGCCGTGCAGCTCGGTGACGGCTCGCTCAGCACTGGCGCCCGTCAGGGCATCGGCGCCGAAGCGGACGCCCTGTTGCAGTCGATGGCGGCGCTGGCCAATACCCAAGATGCGGATGGCGGCTACATGTTTGCCGGTAACTACACCAAGACGTCGCCGGTGACGTCCCAAAGGGATGGCTCGGGAAACATCTACTGGATCTACAACGGCGACGACACCTCTCGCACCATTCGCGTGTCCAACACGCGCGAGCTGCCCTCGGCGTCGCCGGGCTCCGCCGTCTTCTTCGACGTGGGTTCCACGCTGAGGGACATCAACACGGGCAATGCGGTGACCTATACCTACACCGATCCGTCCGGCAACACCGTGACCCCGAAGGACTCCGTCTTCGCCGTCCTCCAGGATCTGGTCACGGCCGCAAAGACACCCGCCGGCACTGGCATCGGCACACAGGTGCAGAATGTACTGGGCCGCCTCAGCACCTTTCAGGACAAGCTCATCACCGAGCGCGCCAACGTCGGCGCCCACCTCAACGAGATCGACGCCATCCAGACCGGCCTCGACGACTCCGATTTCTCGCTCAAGGGCCTCAAGTCGGCGCTCAAGGATGTCGATCTGGCTGAGGCGATCACGCGCTTCACGCAGCAGCAGACGGTTCTGCAGGCGACGCAGCAGAGTTTTGTGCGCGTCCAGGGTCTGAGCTTGTTCAACTACCTGCAGTCGGGCTAAGGTCCCTGCATACGGAACGGGAGGAACCTCGTCATGGACGCAGCGCAGCCCCGCTCCCTCGACAGCTGGGTCGACCGCCTCAGCCGGTCGGAGATCCCGGTGTTGCGGCGCACCGAGGAACAGCTGGTGCTGATGCGCCAGGACCTCGAGCGCGTCAGCGTGCGGCAGGTCGCTGCGGTGGTGCAGAACGACCCGCTGATGACCTGCAGATTGCTGGTCCACGTCGCCAAGGTTCGTCGCGGTGCGACCGCCACCCACGACATCGAGACCACCGAGCAGGCCTTGCTGATGATCGGTGTGGTGCGCTTTCTCAAAACCTTTGCTTCGGTGCCGACAGTGGAGCAGGTGATCGGTGCGCGCCCACAGGCGCTGACCGGCGCCCTCCGGGTGGCGGCGCGGTCCAAGAACGCTGCCGCCTATGCGCGTGACTGGGCGGTGTTCCGCAATGACGTACACGTGTTCGAGATCGCCACTGCCGCACTGCTGCATGACATCGCCGAACTGATGGCGTGGGTCTATGCGCCCGACACCATGCTCGAGCTCGACGAGTTCGCCCGCAAGTACCCCCGTCGGCGGACGGCAAGCATCCAATCCGACATGTTCGGTTTCACCTTCAGCGAGCTCAAGATGGCGCTCAACCGGAGTTGGCAGGCCCCCGAGTATCTGGTGAGCCTGATGGACGACGACCAGCCCACCACGCATCCCAGCCATCTGACCGTGCGGCTTGCCGCGAGTCTGGCGCGACACGCCCAGCGCGGCTGGGACGATCCGGCCATTCCCGATGACCTTCGCGGCATCAGTGAACTGCTCAAGATCTCCGTCCCTGCTGTGGCGGCAAGGCTAGGCATCGAGTTGCCGCCTGCCTTGCATGAGCCGTCCGAATGAGGTCGCAACGGCTGTGGCAGCCGCGCGACGCTGGTTGCTCGGGAACGGGTTCGATAGGGAAAAACGCGAAAAAGACTTTTTGCGTTTTGTCAAGCGCCTTTCGGCAGAAGGTAGTAGATTGGGTGCAGATTTCCGGCCAAGGTGGTGCGCGAGCATCTGCCTGCTGGCCCTCCAGAAACCATGAAAGCAGTCTCCCGGCAGATGGCTGACGCCTCCGACGCTTCCACATCCACATGGCCCAAGGTCGCCGACGCATGGGTGAACATCCTCGCGCGTCAGGCACCGCCTGTGCTCAAGCGCTCGCAGGACGAACTCGCCAAGTTCGAGGAGAACATCTACGACATCCCGGTGCGCGTCCTTGTCGATGTCGTCGAGAGCGACCCGATGATGACGCTCAGCCTGATGCTGGTCATCGGGCGCTTCCAGAGCAGCCGCCCGACCGAGATCGAGGACACCCACCAAGCGTTGATGATGATCGGCTGCGGCAACTTCGCCAAGAAGTCACTCTCCCTGCCGACCATCGAATCGATGCTGGCGCGCCGGCCAGAGGCGCTATTGGGCGCTCTGCGGGCGACCGCACGGGCGCGCCGCGCCGCGGCGTTCGCGCGCAAGTTCGCCGAATTGCGGCTCGACCGCAATGAGGGCCCGGCTGCTCTGGCGGCCCTGCTTTACGAGATCACCGACCTGCTGGCGTGGATCTACGCGCCTGACAAGATGCTCCAGTTCGAGGAGGTCGTGCGCGAGAACCCGCGCCGCAAAATCGCCCTGACGCGCTGGATGGAGTTCGGTTTCGAGTGGGAGGACCTTGAGAACAAGGTTCTCAAGCGCTTCAAGTTGCCGGAGATCGTCCGTGAGTTGATCAAGCCCGGGGAGGATGCACCGCTGACCGCCGAGATGGTCAAGCTGGCGGTCACCTTTGCCAAGCAACTCTCCAACCCGAGGGACACCGAATCGATGCGTGTCACCCTGCGGCGCATCTCGGCCTTCCTCAAGGTCCCGGTGTCGACGCTGATCACGGAACTCAAGCTCGAGACGACCCCGCTCGCCGACATGGCAAAAGAGGGCGACCCCATGCATCGGCGGGGCGACGCGGCCTGACGTCGTTCAGAGGATGCCGTCGAAGGGCTGCACCTGCACCGTCTCGCCCGCTTCGACCCGCCCACGGGCCTGCTCCAGCACGATGAAGCAGTTGGCGCGGCTCATCGAACTCAAGATGCCCGAGCCTTGCTCGCCGGTTGGCGCGACCACCCACTCGCCATCCTCGCAACGCAGCACGCCGCGTTGGAACTCGGTGCGACCGGGGGCCTTCTTGAGTGGTGCGACGCAGCGCACGGCAAAGCTCGGTACAGGCTCCGGCGCGCGGCCCTGCAGGCGCAGCAGCGCATCGCGCACGAACTGGTAGAAGGTCACCATCACGCTCACCGGGTTGCCCGGCAGGCCAAAGAACTGCGCGCCGCCGATCTCACCGTAGGCCAGTGGACGGCCCGGCTTCATGGCGATCTTCCAGAACAGCACAGTACCCAGACGCGCCATGACCTCGCGCGTGAAGTCGGCCTCGCCGACCGAGACGCCGCCGGAGGTGATGACCGCGTCGGCGCGCGCTGCAGCATCCTTCAATGCCGCCTCGAGCGCGGCCGGGTCGTCGCGCACCAGACCGAGGTCGATCACCTCGCAGCCGAGCCGGGCCAGCAGGCCATGGATGCTGTAACGGTTGGAGTCGTGGATCTGGCCGCTGCCGAGCGGCAGGCCGACCGGCACCAACTCGTCGCCGGTGGAGAAGATGGCCACGCGCAGGCGCTGCCGCACCTCGACCTCGCCGATGCCGAGCGAGGCGAGCAGGCCGAGGTCTGACGGCCGCAGCAACCGGCCGGCGGGCAGCGCCACACCGCCACGCGCGAGGTCCTCGCCGACGCGACGGGTGTTTTGGCCGGCACGGTGGCCGGGCCCTATGGTGGCGCGACCATCGGCGGCGATCACGTTCTCCTGCATGACGACGCAGTCGCAGCCGGCCGGGATCGGCGCGCCGGTCATGATGCGCACGCACTCGCCGGCGGCCGGCGTGCCACCAAACGGCTGGCCGGCGTAGGCGGTGCCGACCACCGTGAGCGTGGTCGAGCCGTTGGTGGCAAGGTCGGCGTGGCGCAGCGCGTAGCCGTCCATCGCCGAGTTGTCGTGGCCGGGGACATCCATCGGTGAGATGACGTCCGTGGCAAGGACGCGGTCCAGCGCCTGCAGCAGCGGCAAGCGCTCGGTGCCGGTCACGGGCGTGAGG
>DALYGT010000010.1:0-8575 GCA_031971375.1 Burkholderiales bacterium
CGGTCTCGCCCTCGGACGGGTAGGCCTCGCCGGGAAAATGCGGATTGCGACTCAGGACCATGCGGCGATTAGGGTCGTTGGCCGACAAGTAGTAGGGCCCCGTGCCGATCGGATACCAGTCGAGGCTGATGTTGCGCTCGGCAAAGCCCGGCTGGCTGTAGAACGCGTCGGCCTCCCACGGGACCGGCGCAAAGAAGGGCATCGCCAGCCAGTAGACGAACTGCGGGTACTTGCCCTTGACGCGCACGCGATAGGTGTGGGCGTCGACCACTTCGGCACCGGGCAGATCGAACTTGCGCAGGTCGAGGAACCCGCTGCCGCCAAGCTTCTTGTCCTCGGCGCGCAGACGCTTGCTGTAGTCGCCCAGCCCGACGATGTACTCGGCCATCAGGCCGAAGATGGGCGAATGCAGCCGCGGGTGCGCGAGGCGCTTGATCTCGTAGACATAGTCCTCGGCACGCAGCGGACGGGTGCCGGTCTGCGGCAGGTCGTAGATGCTCTTGACGGCATCGCGCTGGCTGGCGGGTAGTCGGTGGTAGAGGTAGTTCCCGGCGGCGTCACGCGCCAGCGCCGGGTGTGGCTGGTAGCGTCGGTCGTCCCTGATCCGGATCGTGTAGACGCTCTGCGCGACCAGATGGTCAGGCGCATCGTCGGGCAGCAAACCACCATGCGCGTCGAGGTAGACCGGCTTGGGAACCTCGGCAGCGGCCAGCGGAGTGAGCTCGTAGGGCCGCTTGAAGTAGTGATACTGGACTGGCGGCTCGTAGATCTGCGCGTTGAAGGTCGCCTCGTTCTCGCTGTACGACTGCGCCGGATCAAGGTGCTTGGGGCGCTCGACAAAGGCCGAATAGAGGATCGCCCTGCCCGACTCGGCTGCCGGATAGGGGTCGTTCCAGGGCTGTGAGCAGGCGGCGAGCGCCGCCAGCATGCCCAGTGCGGCAAGGACTCTCAGCAGGCCTCTCAGGGGGCCTCGGCTATACTCGCGCATCCTCGTTTTTGTCATGTATTGGAGTCGGGAATGCCATTTCTAGCCGGCAAACGCTTGCTTGTGACCGGAATGTTGTCGAACCGTTCCATTGCGTATGGGATCGCCGCTGCCGCACACCGCGAAGGCGCCGAGCTCGCCTTCACCTGTCAAGGCGAGCGCGTCCGCGAGCGTACCGCAGCCTTGGCCGCCGAGTTCGGCGCGGCCGACCGCGTGTTCGATTGTGACGTGAGCTCGGATGCGCAGATCGAGCAGGTGTTCGCCGACCTCGGCAAGCACTGGGACTCGCTCGACGGCCTGGTGCATGCCATCGCCTTCGCACCGCGCGAGGCGCTGGCCGGCGACTACCTCGACAACGCCACCCGTGAGGCCTTCCACGTGGCGCACGACATCAGTGCCTACAGCCTGACCGCGCTGGCCAAGGCCGCGCTGCCGCTGATGCAGGGCCGCGCCGGGTCGATCCTGACGCTGTCCTACCTTGGCGCCGAACGCGCCATCCCCAACTACAACGTGATGGGCGTGGCCAAAGCCGCGCTCGAGGCCAACGTGCGCTATCTGGCGGCGAGCCTCGGCCCGCGCGGCATCCGCGTCAACGCCATCTCTGCCGGGCCGATCAAGACGCTCGCTGCGGCCGGCATCGGCGGGTTCGGCAAGATCCTCGCGGCGGTTGAGCAGACCGCGCCGCTGCGTCGCAATGTCACCATCGAGGACGTCGGCAACGCCAGCGCGTTCTACCTCTCAGACCTGTCATCCGGCATCACCGGCGAAGTGACCTATGTCGACGCCGGCTACAACGTCGTCGGCATGGCTTGAGACGGCTGCGGGGATAGGCCGCTTCCCTCAGTTGGCGGGCTTGTCCACCAGCGCCTGCTTGATATCCACTTTCGCCGACGCGCGCAGCGCCGAGAGGAAGACCTTCTGCTCCTCCTCGGCCATCATCTGGTTGGCGTCGTCGGAGTAGCGCTTGCGCTCGGCCGGGTCGGAGACGTTGGGCGGCGCGACGCGGTTGATGCGGAACATCGCGTAGCCTTGGCCAGGGATCTCCACCGCGGCGTATGACGGCAGCGGTGCGGTCTTGGCGCGGAACACCAGTTGCATGGCCGGGAACGGCAGGCCGGTCGGCTTCTTGCGGCTCACCGTGAGGTTGGCGCCCCACTTGACCGGCACATCCTTGCCGGCGGACAGGTCGGCCATGATGCGCTTGCCCTCGGCAATGGCGAGCTCGGCGGCCTTCTTGCGCTTGATGCGCTCCTCGATGTCGGCCTTGACCGTGTCGAAGGGCAGGATGCTCGCCGGCGTGCTCTCGACCACCCGACCCGCCACCAGTTGCCGCGGCGACAGCTCGATGACCTCGGTGTTGCGCTTGTTCGGCAGAGCATCGTCGAACAGCGCCTTGAGGAACTTGGCATTGCCGAACACCGGGTCGCGCTCATTGCCCTTGCGCGTCACGCCATCGGCAGTCTGCACCGCCACGCCGAGCTTCTGCGACGCAGCGGCGAGGCTGTCGCTCTGCTCGTAGACGGCATCGGCAAAGCCCTCGGCGAGCTCGGCGAACAATTTTCCGGAACGCTGCTTGCGCAGTTCCTCGACGATCTGCGCACGGGCCGAGGCCAGGTCGCCTCCACCACCACCCTTGATCTCGGTGAGCTTGATGATGTGGTAGCCGAAATCGGTCTCGACGATGCCGGAGACCTCACCGACCTTGAGCGAGAAGGCCGCGTCCTCGAACGGCTTGACCATGGTGCCGCGGCCAAAGAAGCCGAGGTCGCCGTTCTGCTGCGCCGAGCCAGGGTCGTTCGAATTGGCCTTGGCCAATGCGCCGAAGTCCTTGCCGGCCTTGACCTCGGCCAGCAGCTTCTCAGCCTTGGCGCGGGCGGCACCCTTGGTCACGGCACTCGCAGCTTTGTCGGCGCCGATCAGGATGTGCGAGGCGCGACGCTGCTCGGCTGTGGCGAATCTCCCGGGGTTGGCCTTGTAGTAGGCCTCGACATCGGCATCGGCGATGTCGATCTTCGCCGCGACCTTGTCGGCATCGAGCAGCACGTACTGCACCTTGAGTCGTGCCGGCACCTCGAAGTCCTTCGGGTTCTTGTCGAAATACTGCTTGATCTCGTCGGCCGACACGGTGACCTGATTGAGGTATTGGTCGGGGCTGATCAGCGCCTGCTGGACATCGCGCTCCTGTTCGCCGAGGTCGGCCGCGCGGTCGACCACCGCCTGCGGCATCCACTTGATGCGCTTGAACAGACCGACGCTCTGCTCGCCGACGATCTGCGAGCGCACCGATTCCTGGTAGGTCGCCGGCGTCAGCCCCTGCCGGCGCAGCAATGCGTCGTACGCCTTGACATCGAACTGGCCGTCTTTCTGGAACGAAGGGATCTTGCGGATGATCTCGGCGAGGCGTTCGTCCGGCACCGTCATGCCGCTGTTCACGGCAGTACCGACCACCAGCTGGCTGTCGATCATGTCCTCGAGCACATCCAGGCGGAACTTGCTGCTCTCGGTCAGCGACGGGTCGAAACGCTCGCCCATCTGCTGGCGCAAGGTCTCGCGCTGGTCGGCGACCTGCTGCTGGAAGTCGCGCTCGGAGATGCGCACCCCGGCGACCGTGGCGACGGCATCACCATTGCCACCGGAGAAATAGGATTCGAGGCCCCAGACCGCAAAGGGCAGGATGAGCAGGGCCAGGATGACCTGGGCGACGCGGCGGTTGTTGCGGAAGTAATCGAACATGGCAGACCGATGAGGGAGAACGGGCAGACCGGGTTTGGACCGGGCAGGCACGCACTGCGGCGCACGAAGTAAAGCAGAGCCGGAATGAAAAGGGGGCGAATCTGCATTCGCCCCCGTCTCAGATCTGGCGGAGTGGACGGGACTCGAACCCGCGACCCCCGGCGTGACAGGCCGGTATTCTAACCAACTGAACTACCACTCCAAAAACTGCTGCCGCGAACGACCTTCACGCATGAGGCCCCATCTCGGGGCCTCTCGGCCGTCTGACAGGGCAGACGGCGATGCCGTTGCGCGGCTGGTGGGTGCTAACGGGATCGAACCGCTGACATTCGCCTTGTAAGGGCGACGCTCTACCAGCTGAGCTAAGCACCCAGACAGCCCGTTAGTTTACACCATCCTTGAGCGCCTTGCCGGCACGGAACTTCGGGGCCTTGGAAGCCTTGATCTTGATGGTCTGGCCGGTGGCAGGGTTGCGGCCTTCGCGGGCAGGACGTTCCGAGGCGTAGAAGGTACCGAAGCCGACCAGGCTCACGGTGTCGCCCTTCTTGAGCGCAGCGGTGACCGAAGCCACGACGGCGTCGAGGGCGCGGCCGGCAGCGGCCTTGGAGATGTCGGCGCCGGAGGCGATGGCGTCGATCAGGTCAGATTTGTTCAAGTCGATCCCCTTTGTATCTTGGTGGTTGTTCACTGCGCGCGGAACCGGCGTATTCGCTCGCCGCACCTGCTGTATATCAAGCCGCAAAAAGCCGTGTCAACCGCGAAAACGCTTGCTGCAGCGCATCTGAGAGCGGCTTTCAGTGCTTGACGACCGGCGCCGGGGCCCCTTCGATGATCGGCGCGGCCAGTGGCGGCACCGCCTCGACCTCTGCGGCCGGCTGCGGCATCCGTTCCAGAGCCGTCGCCAGCACCTCGTCGATCCACTTTACCGCCTTGATTTCAAGACGATTCTTGACGTTATCCGGGATCTCGGCGAGGTCCTTGACATTCTCCTGCGGGATCAACACGGTCTTGATGCCGGCGCGATGTGCAGCGAGTAGCTTCTCCTTGAGACCGCCGATCGCCAGAACCTCGCCACGCAGGGTGATCTCGCCCGTCATCGCGACGTCAGCCCGCACCGGGATGCCGGTGAGCATGGAGGTGAGCGCGGTGACGATGGCGATGCCGGCACTCGGGCCGTCCTTGGGCGTGGCACCCTCGGGCACGTGGATGTGCACGTCGCTGTTCTGGTAGAAGTCGGGCTTGATGCCGAGCTTGTCGGAGCGGGCACGGACCACGGTCATGGCGGCCTTCATCGACTCCTGCATCACCTCGCCGAGCTTGCCGGTGGTCACCACATTGCCCTTGCCGGGCATGGTCACCGCCTCGATGGTCAGCAGTTCGCCGCCGACCTCCGTCCATGCCAAACCAGTGACCTGACCGATCTGGTTGGTCTTTTCGGCCAGACCGACCTGATAACGGCGCACACCCAGATACTTGTGGATGGTGCGCGGCGTGACCAGCACACGGCCCTTGGACTTCTTGAGCAGCAGGTCCTTGACCACCTTGCGGCAGATCTTGGCGATCTCGCGCTCGAGCGAGCGCACGCCAGCCTCGCGCGTGTAGTACTGGACGATCTCGCGGATGGCTGCCTCGCCGATGCTGACCTCGACCTCCTTGAGGCCGTTGTTCTTCATCTGCTTGGGTACCAGATAGCGCAGCGCGATGCCGACCTTCTCGTCCTCGGTGTAGCCCGACAGGCGGATCACCTCCATGCGGTCGAGCAGCGGTGCCGGGATGTCGAGGGTATTGGCGGTGGCGACGAACATCACATCGGACAGGTCGTACTCGACCTCGACATAGTGGTCGGCAAAGGTCGAGTTCTGCTCGGGGTCGAGCACCTCGAGCAGCGCCGACGACGGGTCGCCGCGGAAGTCCTGCCCCATCTTGTCGACCTCGTCGAGCAGGAACAGCGGGTTCTTGACCCCGACCTTGGTCATGTTCTGCAGGATCTTGCCCGGCATGGACCCGATATAGGTGCGGCGATGGCCACGGATCTCGGCCTCGTCTCGCACACCGCCGAGCGCCATGCGCACGAACTTGCGGTTGGTCGCGCGGGCGATCGACTGGCCAAGCGAGGTCTTGCCGACACCCGGCGGGCCGACCAGGCAGAGGATCGGCGCCTTGACCTTGTCGACTCGCTGCTGCACCGCGAGGTATTCGAGGATGCGCTCCTTGACCTTGTCCAGGCCATGGTGATCGGCCTCGAGCACCTTGCCGGCGGCGGCGAGGTCCTTGCTGATCTTTGACTTCTTCTTCCACGGCAGGCCGAGCAGCGCATCGATGTAGTTACGCACCACGGTGGCCTCGGCCGACATCGGCGACATCATGCGCAGCTTCTTGAGCTCGGCCTCACCCTTGGCCAGCGCATCCTTGGGCATGCCGGCCGTGCGCAGCTTGCGCTCGAGCTCGTCGAGGTCGTTGCCCTCCTCGAGCTCGCCGAGCTCCTTCTGGATCGCCTTGACCTGCTCGTTGAGGTAGTACTCGCGCTGCGACTTCTCCATCTGCCGCTTGACGCGGCCACGGATGCGCTTCTCGACCTGCAGGATGTCGATCTCGGCCTCGAGCAGGCCGAGCAGATGCTCGAGCCGCTGGCGCACATCGAAGATGTCGAGCACGTCCTGCTTCTGCTCGAGCTTGAGCGGCAGGTGCGCAGCGATCATGTCAGCCAGACGGCCGGCCTCGTCGATGCCGGCGACCGACGTCAACACCTCGGGCGGGATCTTCTTGTTCAGCTTCACGTACTGGTCGAACTGCGCCAGCATGGCGCGGCGCATCGCTTCGACCTCGTGCGTCTCGGCATTGAGGTCGCCGACCAGCTCGGCGCGGCCATGGAAATGCGTCTTCTCGTCGGTGACACCGAGCACCTGTGCGCGCTGGCCGCCCTCGACCAGCACCTTCACCGTGCCGTCGGGCAGCTTGAGCATCTGGAGGATGCTGGCGATGGTGCCGACGGCATAGAGGTCCTCGGTCGACGGCTCGTCCTTGGCCGCGGACTTCTGCGCCACCAGCAGGATGTGCTTGCCGCTCTCCATGGCCAGCTCGAGCGCCTTGATCGACTTGGGACGACCGACGAACAGCGGGATGACCATGTGCGGAAAGACGACCACGTCGCGCAGCGGCAGCAGCGCCAGTTCGACGATGTCGCCGGTGGTCGGGGTCTGGTCAGTCATGGAGATGTCCTCAGAGATGAAGCGCGTGCACTCATGACGCAGCGTACTGCGTCAGATGGGGGCACTCAAGCAGAAACTCAAGCGTTGCCGGCAGCGGCTTGCTCGGCGTAGACCACCAGCGGCTTGCCGCCGCCTTCGATGGCACCGGCATCGACCACCACCTTCTCGACGTTCTCGAGCGAAGGCAGGTCGAACATGGTCTCGAGCAAGGCCTGCTCGAGGATCGAGCGCAGGCCGCGGGCACCGGTCTTGCGTGCCAGCGCCTTGGCAGCGATGGCATGCAGCGCGTCCTCGCGCACCTCGAGGGCGACACCTTCCATGTCGAACAGCGTCTGGAACTGCTTGACCAGCGCATTGCGCGGCTCGGTGAGGATCCGCACCAGCGCCGCCGCGTCGAGCTCCTCGAGCGTCGCCGTGACCGGCAGGCGGCCGATGAACTCGGGGATGAGGCCGTACTTGATCAGGTCCTCCGGCTCGACCTCGCGGAACAGCGCGCTGATCTCGCGGCTCGAGTCCTTGCTGCGCACCTCGGCACCAAAACCGATGCCGCCGCGCTCGGAGCGGTCGCGGATGATCTTGTCGAGGCCATCGAAGGCGCCACCGCAGATGAACAGGATGTTGGTGGTGTCGACCTGGACGAACTCCTGGTTCGGGTGTTTGCGGCCACCCTGCGGCGGCACGCTGGCCACCGTGCCCTCGATCAGCTTGAGCAGCGCCTGCTGCACACCCTCGCCGGACACATCGCGGGTGATCGACGGGTTGTCGCTCTTGCGCGAGATCTTGTCGATCTCGTCGATGTAGACGATGCCCTGCTGCGCCTGTTCGACGTCGTAGTCGCACTTCTGCAGCAGCTTCTGGATGATGTTCTCGACGTCCTCGCCGACGTAACCGGCCTCGGTCAGCGTGGTCGCGTCGGCCATGACGAAGGGGACGTTGAGCAAGCGCGCAAGCGTCTGGGCGAACAGCGTCTTGCCCGAGCCGGTGGGGCCGATCAGGAGGATATTGCTCTTGGACAGCTCGACATCGTTGCGGCTGCCGCCACTGCGCACGCGCTTGTAGTGGTTATAGACCGCCACCGAGAGGATCTTCTTGGCGTTGGCCTGACCGACGACGTACTGGTCGAGGATGTCGCGGATCTCGTGCGGCACCGGCAGGTCGCTGCGACCGGCCTGTGGCTCGTCCTCGCTGCCGACCTCCTCGCGGATGATGTCGTTGCAGAGTTCGATGCACTCGTCGCAGATATACACGGAGGGACCGGCGATGAGCTTGCGCACCTCGCTCTGGCCCTTGCCGCAGAAGGAGCAGTAAAGGGGCTTGTCCCCGACCTTCTTGTCACTCATGTCGCTACCGTACCACCAGACTGCACCTCATGGGCGCAAGAATGCCAGACCCGTGACGGCGCCGCGAGTGCGGCCGTCGCCCGGGCGACCCCAAAGCCCGCGCGGGACTCAGGCAGCGCCGTCGGCGCGACGCGTCAGCACCTGGTCGATGAGGCCGTAATCCTTGGCTGCTGCGGCGCTGAGGAAGTTGTCGCGGTCGGTGTCGCGCTCGATGGTCTCGATGCTCTGGCCGGTGTGATCCGCAAGCAACTGGTTGAGGCGCTGCTTGAGGTAGAGGATCTCCTTGGCGTGGATCTCGATGTCCGAGG
>DALYGT010000010.1:8675-11277 GCA_031971375.1 Burkholderiales bacterium
TTGAGGCGCTGCTTGAGGTAGAGGATCTCCTTGGCGTGGATCTCGATGTCCGAGGCCTGACCAGAGAACCCGCCGAGCGGCTGGTGGATCATCACGCGCGAATTGGGCAGTGCGAAACGCTTGCCCTTGGCACCGGCGCTCAGCAGGAACGCGCCCATGCTGGCGGCCTGACCGATGCACAGGGTGCTCACATCGCACTTGATGAAGTTCATCGTGTCGTAGATCGCCATGCCGGCGGTGACCATGCCCCCGGGCGAGTTGATGTAGAAACTGATGTCCTTGTCGGGATTCTCCGACTCGAGGAACAGCAGCTGCGCCACCACCAGGTTGGCGGTGACCTCGTTGACCGGACCGACCAGGAACACCACGCGCTCCTTGAGCAGGCGCGAGTAGATGTCATAGGCACGCTCGCCGCGGCCGCTCTGCTCGACCACCATCGGCACGAGGCCGAGGTTCTGCGGGGCCTGCATGCCGGCGAACGTACGTCCGTTGTTGTCGATCATCATTTGGCGATGTCCATGAGTTCTTCGAAAGAGACCTTGCCGGTCTTGGTCTTGGCACGGCCCAGCACCCACTCGACGACCTCGTCCTCGAGCACGACCGCCTGCACCTCTTGCAGACGGCGCGGATCGGCGTAGTACCACTTGATCATCTCGGCCGGATTCTCGTAGTTCATCGCCTGCTGCATGACCAGGTCGCGGACCTTGTCGGAGGACGGCTGCAACTGGTTGACGCGGGCGATCTCGCCGACCAGCAGACCGAGCTTGACGCGCGCCTGCGCCTCTTCAACGAAGATCTCGGGCGCCAGCGGCACGTCCTTGGCGTTGGGGATGCCCTTGGATTCGAGGTCGGCGCGGGTGATCTGCATCAGGCGGCGGATCTCGGTGTCGATGAGCGACTTGGGCAGCTCGATGTCCGGCATGTCGCGAAGCTTCTCCATCACCGCGTTCTTCGCCTTGGACTGCAGGCGACGGGCGACCTCGCGCTCGACATTGGCACGCACCTCGCGGCGCAACTCGTCGAGGTCACCGCTCTCGACGCCGAGCGCCATGGCGAAATCGGCATCGACCTTGGGCAGCACCGGGCCTTCGACCTGCTTGACGGTGACCTTGAACTTTGCGGTCTTGCCAGCGATGTCGGTGGCGCGGTAGTCGGCCGGGAAGGTCAGGTCGAACTCGACCACGTCTTTGGCCGACTTGCCGGTGACGGCGTTCTCGAAGTCGGGGAGCATCTGGCCGGCACCGAGCACGAACGGGAAATCGCTGCCCTGACCGCCCGGCATCGGCGCGCCGTCGAGCGTCGATTCAAAATCCACAGTCACGCGGTCGTCTGCCTTGGCGGCGCGTTTGGCGGTCTTGTAGGTGACACGCTGCTTGCGCAGGATGTCGAGCGTGGCATCGACGTGCTTCTCGGTGACCTCGAGCGCGGGGCGCTCGAACGACCACTTGGCGACGTCGCCGAGGTCGATCTCGGGGTAGACCTCGAAATGCGCGTCGAACAGCAGGTCCGATTGCCCGTCACCCTGCTTGGGCTCGAACTGCGGCATCCCCGCGACGCGCAACTGGTGCACGCTGGCGGTCTGCGAGAAGGCGTCGCGCAGCTGGTCGCCGACCACTTCCTGACGGATCTGCTGACCATACTGGCGGTCGACCAGCTTGACCGGGGCCTTGCCCTTGCGGAAGCCCTTGATGTCGACAGTTCGGGCCATCTGGCTCAGGCGGCGCTGGGCTTCGGCTTCGATGCCGGCGAGGGGGATGGCGAGGCTGGCCTTGCGCTTGAGGCCGGAGATGGTTTCGATCGTTGAAGTGGCTGCCATGGCGTGTACGTGTATGCGGTGCGTTGTCTTGGAAGGTGCGAGGTCGGGGCCGGGCCCGGATGCCGCATCGGGGTGAACCGCGCAGTATAGCCCGAGGGCTGTCAACCGTTAAGGCAGGCATCGCCAACACCAGCGAGCCACGCCGCTCAACGGCTGTGGTGCGACCGAGAGGACTCGAACCTCCACAGGGTTGCCCCCGACAGGACCTAAACCTGTTGCGTCTACCAATTTCGCCACGGTCGCGCGGCCTTGTTCCGGGCCAAAGCGCGGAGGACCGGAGTGTAAACTGCCGCGAAACTTCCGGACCCAGGCATGCAGGTCGACCATTACGAGAACTTTCCGGTGGCGTCCATCGCTTTGCCGCGGCGCTACCGCGAACCGGTGCGCTGGGTCTACCACTTCGCGCGCAGCGCCGACGACTTCGCCGACGAAGGCGACGCACCGGCCGACGAGCGGCTGGCCCGGCTCGGCGAGTACCGCGCGCTGCTGGCGGCGATCGGCTGCGGCGAGACGCCCGACCACCCCATCTTCGGCCCGCTCGCCGGCGTGATCCGCCAGTACGACATCCCGCTCGCGCTGTTCACCGACCTGCTCAGCGCCTTCGAGCAAGACGTCACGACGACGCGCTACGCCACCTATGCCGAGCTGGGCGATTACTGCCGCCGCTCAGCCAACCCGGTCGGCCGCATCCTGCTGCATATCTTTGGCGAGGCGACACCGCGCCAGCTGGCGTGGTCGGACGGCATCTGCACGGCACTGCAGCTGATCAATTTCTGGCAGGACGTG
>DALYGT010000010.1:11377-13256 GCA_031971375.1 Burkholderiales bacterium
ACGACGGCGCGCCGCGCCACCCGGTCACCCAGGCGCTGCTGCCGGCGGTGCGCGAGTTCGGTCTGCCGCGCGCGCATCTCGAGGCGATCATCGACGGCATGGCGATGGACCTGCAGCACGCCGGTTTTGCCGACTTTGACTCGCTCAAGCTGTACTGCCACCGCGTTGCGGGTGTGGTCGGCCTGCTCTCGGCGCGGATCTTTGGCTACGCCGATGCAGGCACCGAAACCTACGCAGACCGGCTCGGCCTCGCGCTGCAGCTGACCAACATCATCCGCGATGTCGGCGAGGACGTCATTCGTGGCCGCATCTATCTGCCCGCCGACGAGATGCGCGCGCACGGCGTGCTGCCGGGTGACGTGCTGGCGCGCCGCGAGACGCCCGAGTTCCTCGCGTTGATGGACCTGCAGGTGAGGCGAGCACGGGCGTGCTTCGCTGATGCGCTCGACGCGCTGCCGGCCTGCGACAGGCGCACGCAGCGGCCGGGCCTGATGATGGCTGCCGCCTACCGTGCGCTGCTCGAGGAGATCGCCGCGGGCGGCTGCCATGTCCTGCGCGAGAAGACCAGCCTGCCGCCGCTGCGCAAGGCGCTGATCGGGTTGCGGGTGGCGGTCACCGGGCGGGTGTGATGGCCGGACCGGACGGTCGCGAAACTGACACCACTGTCGGCGGCGGGGGCACTGCCCTCGCGGCGACGGTCCTTCGCGCCCCGTCTGCCGCTTCGGGCAGGCCCCAGCGGCGCGCAGTGGCGGTGATAGGCGCCGGCTGGGCCGGTCTCGCCTGCGCGGTCGAGCTGGTACGGGCCGGCTGCAGGGTGACCGTGTTCGAGGCCAACAAGGTGCCAGGCGGTCGCGCGCGCAGCGTGACGGGTGACGACGTTCTCGGCACTGTCGACAACGGCCAACACGTGCTGATCGGCCCCTACCGCGAGACTTTCGCGCTGATGGACCGCATCGGTATCGACCGGCGACGGGTGCTGCGCCGACTGCCGCTGGCGCTGCACGGCACCGATGGCCTGCATCTGCATGTCCCGGCGTGGCCACTCGGGCTCGGTGGGCTCGCGGCGGTGGTCGGCGCGCGCGGGCTCGGGCCCGGCGGGCGGCACGCGCTGCTGCGTCTGGCGCATGCGGTGCCGGCGATGCTTGTTGCAGAAGACCGGGACGTCGCCACGTGGTTGCGGGAGTGCCAGCAACCCGACACATTGACCCGCAGGCTGTGGGCACCGCTCTGTGTCGCGGCGCTCAACACACCGGCCGAGCACGCCTCTGCCCGGGTGTTTGCACGCGTACTGCACGACGGGCTGCTGGCCGCCGGCGCGGACGCCAGCATCGAAGTGCCGGCGCGCCCGCTGGGCGAGTTGTTGGCGGAGCCGGCAGTGGCGTGGTTGCGGTCGCAGGGTGCCGAGGTGCGACTGGGGTGTCGCGTGACTGCGCTCATGCCGGATGATGCTCGCCCCGGTGCCCAGGATGCCGCATCGGGGCCGACGGCTTCTCGCAATCCGGCGCGGTACACCGCGTCCGGCAACGGGGCGGCTCGCACGGATGACCCTTGCGAGCGAGATCCCCGGCAGTGGCGAGTGCGGACCGCGCGCGACGAAGCCGAGCACTTCGATGCCGTGGTGGTCGCGGTGGCGCCGCATCAGGCCGCCGACCTCATCGCTGGCCACGCCAGCGCGGACACTGTCGCCAGACTGGAGGGCCTCGCGTACGAGGCGATCGCCACGGTGCATCTGCGCTTTGCAGCGGCCCTGCCTGCCGGGGCGCCGACGCTGCGGCTCTTGCACGACGGCCCCGGCGAATGGCTGGTCGACCACGGCGAGGGGCGTGCCAGTGTGGTCATCAGCGCCTGGCGACGGGCGCCCGCCTCCACACCGGAAACG
>DALYGT010000011.1:0-1256 GCA_031971375.1 Burkholderiales bacterium
CACCGCTCGACCGGCCCAACGTTGACACCGACGCCATCATCCCCAAGCAGTTCCTCAAGTCGATCCTGCGCTCGGGCTTCGGCCCCAACCTCTTCGACGAGTGGCGCTACATGGACGTGGGCCAGCCCGGCATGGACAACAGCGCCCGGCCGCTCAACCGCAACTTCGTCCTCAACCAGCCGCGTTACAAGGGCGCGCAGGTGCTGCTGACGCGCGAGAACTTTGGCTGCGGCTCCTCTCGCGAGCATGCGCCCTGGGCCATCGAGGACTACGGCTTCCGTGCGCTGATCGGCCCGAGCTTCGCCGACATCTTCTTCAACAACTGCTTCAAGAACGGCCTGCTGCCGATCGTGCTGCCGGCCGCCGAGGTCGATCGCCTGTTCAAGGACGTGGAGGCGACACCAGGCTTTCGCCTGCGCATCGACCTCGACGCGCAGAGCGTGACCACGCCAGACGGCCGCACGCTGCGTTTCGACATCGATGCGTTCCGCAAGGCCTGCCTGCTCAACGGGCTTGACGATATCGGCCTCACCCTGCGTCACGCGGACGACATCCGCGAGTTCGAGGAGCGCCGCCGCGCCACTCAGCCTTGGCTGTTCGCCTGACCTTTTGACCCACGGAAGAACGTCCCAGATGAAGATCCTTGTCCTGCCCGGTGACGGCATCGGCCCCGAGATCACCGCCGAAGCGGTGCGTGTGCTGGAGGTGTTGCGCGCCGACGGCGTCGAGATGACGTTCGAGGAGGGTCTGCTTGGCGGTTGCGCGGTCGACGCCACCGGCAAACCCTACCCGGAAGCCACCAGCCGCCTCGCCCGCGACGCTGATGCGATCCTGCTCGGCGCGGTCGGCGGCCCGCAATGGGACACCTTGCCGCGTGAGCAACGCCCCGAGCGCGGGCTGCTGGCCATCCGCTCGGAGTTGGGCGTGTTCGCCAACCTGCGTCCGGCGATCCTCTATCCGGAGTTGGCCAATGCGTCGTCGCTCAAACCGGAGGTGGTGTCGGGTCTCGACATCCTGATCGTGCGCGAGCTCACCGGCGACATCTATTTCGGCCAGCCGCGCGGCATCGAGGTGCGCGACACACCCTGGGGCCGCCAGAAGGTCGGTTGGAACACCATGGTCTACGCCGAGGAGGAGATCCGCCGCATCGGCAAGGTGGCCTTCGAGGCGGCCCGCAAGCGTGGCAAGAAGCTCTGCTCGGTCGACAAGATGAACGTGCTCGAGTGCACGCAGCTGTGGCGCGACACCATCACCGC
>DALYGT010000011.1:1356-6897 GCA_031971375.1 Burkholderiales bacterium
CTGCGCTACAGCGGCAACAACGAGGCCGCGGCGCTGCGCGTCGAGGATGCGGTGAAGCGCGTGCTGGCGCAGGGTTACCGTACCGGTGACATCTTTGAAGCGGGCACGCGCAAGGTCGGCACGCGCGAGATGGGTGATGCGGTGATCGCCGCGCTGCGGGCGGCCTGAAGCGGCAACGGCCGCCACCTGGCCTGTGAGTCCTACTGAACCTGCTGCGGCTGCGCAGCACACGGAGTCGAGCATGAAGAAGCTTGGGATGGTGGGTTGGCGCGGTATGGTCGGCTCGGTGCTGATGGACCGCATGCGGGCAGAGAACGACTTCGCACTGGTCGAGCCGACTTTCTTCACCACGTCCAACGCAGGCGGAGCCGGCCCGGATGTCGGGCGGGGCAGCGCGCCGCTCAAGAATGCGAGCGACATCGAGGCGCTGGCTGAGATGGACGTCGTCATCACCTGCCAAGGTGGCGATTACACGAATGAGGTCTACCCCAAGCTGCGCGCGGCGGGTTGGACCGGCTACTGGATCGACGCGGCGAGCGCGCTGCGCATGGCGGACGACGCGGTCATCATCCTCGACCCGGTCAACCGCGCCGTCATCGATCGCGCACTCAACGACGGCATCAAGAACTACGTCGGTGGCAACTGCACCGTGAGCCTGATGCTCATGGCGCTGGGTGGCCTGTACGAGGCCGGCTTGGTCGAGTGGATGAGCGCCATGACCTATCAGGCGGCCAGTGGCGCCGGCGCTCAGAACATGCGCGAGCTCATCTCGCAGATGGGCGCCGTCCATGCCGCCGTGGCCGACAAGCTGGCAGACCCGGCCTCGGCCATCCTCGAGATCGACACCCTCGTGGCCGAGACCATGCGCGGCAAAGGGTTCCCCACGGACAACTTTGGCGTGCCACTCGCCGGCTCGCTGATCCCCTGGATCGACAAGCAGCTCGAGAGCGGCCAGAGCAAGGAGGAATGGAAAGGGCAGGCCGAGACCAACAAGATCCTCGGCCGCAGCGCCGACCCGATCCCGGTCGACGGCATTTGCGTGCGCATCGGCGCCATGCGCTGCCACTCGCAGGCGCTGACCATCAAGCTCAAGCGCGACGTCCCCCTGCCCGAGGTCTACCAGCTGCTGGCCGCCCACAACGACTGGGTCAAGGTGGTGCCGAACGACCGCGAGATCAGCATGCGCGAGCTCACGCCCACGGCCGTGACCGGCACGCTCACCGTCCCGGTCGGGCGACTGCGCAAGCTCAATATGGGGCCGGAGTATCTGGGCGGCTTTACCGTCGGCGACCAACTCCTTTGGGGCGCCGCCGAGCCGCTGCGCCGCATGTTGAGGATCCTGCTCGGCGAGTGAGTCTTTGGACTCGCGCGGCGCGGCGGTGTAGTCTCTCGCCATGTTCGTGCTTTCCGACACGCTCAGGCTCCGCGGGGGCTTGTTCGGCGCCCTTCTGTGCGGGTGCGTGGCATTCTCGTCTGTCGCGCGCGCGGCCGATCCTGGCCCGATCGTCATCCGCTCGGTGGCTGACCAGCCGCTGCAGGCCGAAGTCGGTCTGAATCTGCGGCCCGACGAGACGGTCGAGGACATCAAGGTCGATGTCGGCGGTTCGTCAGAGTACGGTTGGCTCGAGGTCGAGCGGCCCGGTTGGGCTGATGATGTCGGCATCGCCGTAGAAGAGGCCGAGGGCAAGCCCCGCGTGATCCTGTGGACCACGGAGCCGCCGCCCGACAGACGATTCTCCCTGTTGCTAGTCGTGACGTCCCCAGCCGGCCGCAGCCTGCGACAGTACGACGTCGTCTTGCGCGATGCCGATGTACTGAGTGTGCCGGCTGCCCTGCCGAAGGAACCTGATGCCGTTGCGACGCCGCCCATCGAGCCGCAGGATGGTGCGCCGGCGGAGGCCGAGCCGCCGCCTGCTGCGGAGTCATTGCCTGTGATGCGCCCGTCGCGTCAAGTCGCCAGCCTGCCGGAGCGCGGGCCGCCGCAGGTCCGACGCAACCTGAGCATCTCCTCTTCGGGTTCCCGGCTCGCGGCGTCGGCTTTTGAGAAGCGGGCACAGCGGCTTGAAGAGAGTGCGGCGGTTCAGCGGCGCGCGCTCGAAGAAGCCAATTCGCGGATCGCTGACCTCCAGGGGCAGGTAGAAAAGCTGCAGAGTCTGCTGGCGCTCAAAGGCGCGGCACCGTCCCCCGGAACTCCGCAGGGCGGCAAGCCCGAGGCGGTCCCGGCATCACCGGCTGCGGCCAGTGTTGCCGGGAAGCCAGCGGGGGCGGGCGGCAAAGGGGCTGTGCCGGCGCCCGCCGAACCAGCCACCCCTTCGCCACCGCCCGGGGCGCCGGCCACGATGACCGACGTCACGCCGATCGAAGCCGTTGCGCCGCAAGCCGACGCGCAGCCTGCAGAAGGTACCGCAGAAGAAGCGCCCGCGCCCCAGCCGGCCGAACCCGCCAAGCCTGCGCCGACCGCCGAGGCCGCTCCCGCTGAGGACGATATCGGCAGCCTTCTGGTCGTGGTCGGCGCCTCGGTCGCGGTCCTGCTCGCGGCGACCGCCGGGGCGCTCTGGTGGCGTCGCCGTCGCGCCCGCCGTCAGTCGATGCTCGAAGCTGCAGCCAGCGCCTCCGGACTGACCGCTGCTGTCGGGTCACTGCCCGAGGACGGCGATATCGAACCGGGCGACATCGGCGTGAGCGACGCGACTCCAGCCGAAGCGCAAGCCGCCGGTCCGGTCGACGAGGCTGTCGATGAGGCTTTTGCGGCGGCGTTCGATGAGCCGCTCGGCGATGATTTCGAGCCTGAGCAGGCGCCGCAGGTCAGCCCGGCCGGGATGATCCCGGTGGCGGATCTCGAGTCGCTGTCGGCAGAGCCACAGCGGCCTGCGGCCAGCGCGTCTGCTGCAGCGCCCGACGACCTCGATGCCCTGTTCAGCGAAGAGGCGATCGCCAGCGCGCAGGCCGCGATCGAAGCGGAGGTCGCTGGCCTCGCGCCGGATGCGACAGCAGTCGAGGCAGCCCCCCCACCGCCTGAACCTGCGCAGCCCGAGGTTGCTGCCTCTCCCGCCGAGGGCGAAGCCGACGAGGACGATGAGGCGGCCGACATGGAAGATGTCGAGGTCAATCTCGCCAAGGCCTACATCGACATGGGCGACCCGGACGGTGCTCGCGCCATCCTCGAGGGCATGATGGCCGATGGGGACAATCCGGAACGTGCCGCCCTGGCGCAGCGGACCATGCGTCGCTTCGGCCTGCAGTCCGATCCGCCACCCGCCGACGCTTGATACCCGCCGATGCGCATCGCCCTCGGGCTCGAGTACGACGGGCGGGCCTTCTGTGGCTGGCAGTCGCAGCGTGACGTCCCGAGCATCCAGGACGCGCTCGAGCGCGCCCTTGCCGAGATCGCTGGCGTCGCGGTGCGGGTCCACGCGGCGGGACGAACCGATGCCGGCGTGCACGCGCTGCGGCAGGTCGTCCACTTCGATACCGATGCCACACGCCCGCTCACTGCATGGGTGCGCGGCGTCAACCGTCATCTGCCGGACAGCGTCGCGGTGCTGTGGGCGCAGCCGGTGTCGGACGATTTCCACGCGCGCTTCTCGGCCACCGGGCGCCACTATCGCTACCTCCTGCTCAGCCGCCCGGTGCGGCCCGCGCTCGGCTCAGGCCGCGCCGGCTGGTTCGCGAGGCCGCTCGATGTCGCCGCGATGCGGCAAGCAGCGGGGCTGCTCATCGGCGAGCACGACTTCTCGGCGTTCCGCGCCGCCGAGTGTCAGGCCAAATCTCCGGTCAAGACGCTGCACCGACTCGATATCGCTGACGTCGGTGGCCTGCTTGCTTTCGACTTCCACGCGGGCGCCTTTCTGCACCACATGGTCCGCAATATCGTCGGCGCGTTGGTCTACGTCGGGGCGGGGCGCGAGTCTCCCGGCTGGGTCGGCGAGTTGCTCGCTGCATGCGACCGCAGCCGTGCCGCGCCGACCTTCGCGCCCGATGGGCTCTACCTCGCGGGGGTCGATTACGACCCGGCGTGGGGTCTGCCGGCCACCGCACCCGACTACGCTGTCGGCGGTGACTCGCCCTTCGCCACCTTGGCCGGCTGCTCCGCGCCTTCAACCGCTGGCTTGAGCGATGATGACTGAAACTGCTGCCCATCCCCCTTATCGCACTCGCATCAAGGTCTGCGGCTTCACCCGCGTCGACGATGCGCTGGCCGCCGCAGACGCCGGCGTCGACGCCATCGGCCTTGTCTTCTACCCGCCGAGTCCGCGGCACGTCACGCTTGGGCAAGCGGCTGCGATCGTGCGGGCGCTGCCGGCCTTCGTCTGCAGCGTCGGGCTCTTCGTCGACGCGGATCCAGACACGGTGCGCGCCACGCGTGACGCGGTCGGCTTCGACCTGGCGCAGTACCACGGCGACGAAACGGCGGAGCAGTGCGCAGCCGCGGGCATCCCTTGGATCAAGGCTTTGAGGGTCAGGCCGGGGCTGGATTTGCTAGACTGCGCCCGTCGATACAGCGACGCGCGTGGCTTACTTCTGGATGCTTACCAGCCCGGTGTCCCGGGGGGTACGGGCCATCGTTTCGACTGGTCGCTGATCCCCCCCGGACTGTCTTTGCCGGTGATCCTGTCCGGTGGTCTCGATGCCTCCAATGTGGGAGAGGCGGTGCGTACGATCAGGCCCTATGCTGTGGATGTCTCCAGCGGGGTGGAGCGGGAAAAAGGAATCAAGTGCGTGGACCGCATCCGCACTTTTGTCAGAGAGGTTCGCAATGAAGATGTATGACCTGCCGGACGCGCGGGGGCACTTCGGGCCCTACGGCGGCGTGTTCGTCGCCGAGACTTTGGTCCGGGCGCTCACCGAGTTGCGCGAGGCCTATGAAGAAGTTGGCACGGACGCCGAGTTCCAGGCCGAGCTGGCCTACGAGCTTAAGCACTTCGTCGGTCGGCCGAGCCCGATCTACTTCGCCAAGCGGCTCACCGAGCATGCTGGTGGTGCGCGCATCTTCCTCAAGCGCGAGGACCTCAACCACACCGGCGCGCACAAGGTCAACAACACCGTCGGCCAAGCGCTGCTCGCCCGCCGCATGGGCAAGAAGCGCGTCATCGCCGAGACTGGCGCCGGCCAGCATGGCGTTGCGTCGGCCACCGTCGCCGCCCGCTACGGCATGGAGTGCGTGGTCTACATGGGCAGCGAGGACGTCGCCCGGCAGTCGCCCAACGTCTTCCGCATGAAGCTGCTCGGCGCCACCGTGGTGCCGGTCGAGAGCGGCAGCAAGACGCTCAAGGACGCGCTCAACGAGGCCATGCGCGACTGGGTCACCAACGTCGAGGACACCTTCTACATCATCGGCACGGTGGCCGGCCCGCACCCCTACCCGATGATGGTCCGCGACTTCAACTCGGTGGTCGGCAAGGAATGCGTGGTACAGATGCCGGAGATGATCGGCCGCCAGCCGGATGCGGTGATCGCCTGTGTCGGCGGCGGCAGCAACGCCATGGGCATCTTCTATGACTACATCCCGCACGAGAAGACGCGGCTCATTGGTGTGGAAGC
>DALYGT010000011.1:6997-13028 GCA_031971375.1 Burkholderiales bacterium
CCGACCATGGGCAAGGACCAGGTCATCCTGGTCAACCTGTCCGGTCGCGGTGACAAGGACCTCAACACCGTCAGCCGGCTCGCCGGTATCACGCTCTGAGGCCGAGCGCGAGCCTCCAGACCCATCCCGACCACTCCGGCTGCGGCCCTTTGTGGGCCCAACAGCCGCCAGATCGCAAGGTTTCCCGTGTCCCGCATCGCCAGCGCCTTCGCGCGCCTCAAAGCCGAACGCCGCGCCGCCCTGATCCCCTTCTTCACCGCCGGCGACCCATCGTTGGAGGAGACCGTTCCGCTGATGCGCACGCTGGTCAAGGCCGGTGCCGACATCATCGAACTCGGTGTGCCGTTCTCCGACCCGCAAGCGGATGGTCCGGTGATCCAGCGCGCCAGCGAGCGCGCACTGGCGCGCAAGGTGACCTTGCGCAAGGTGCTGGACGTGGTCACTGACTTTCGCAAGACCGACACCACCACACCGGTGGTGCTGATGGGCTACGCCAACCCGATCGAAGCGATGGGCCGGCAGAATTTTGCCGCGCTGGCGCAGCGTGCCGGCGTTGATGGCGTGCTGGTGGTCGACATCCCGCCGGAGGAGTCCGAGGACTGGGTGCGGACGGTGCGCGCCAACGACCTCGACCCGATCTTCCTGTTGGCGCCGACCTCGACCGAGGCGCGCGTCGGTCAGGTCGCGCGACTGGCGTCGGGCTTTGTGTACTATGTCTCGCTCAAGGGTGTGACGGGTGCCGCCCACCTTGACCGCTCCGAGGTCGCTGAACGGCTGCCGAAGTTGCAGGCGGCGATTCCGCTGCCGGTGGGTGTCGGTTTTGGCATCCGCGATGCGGCCTCGGCCTCCGCCGTGGCTGCGGTCGCGGACGCCGTGGTGGTGGGCAGCCGGATCATCCAGGAGATCGAGGCATCGACGCCCGATGACTTGCATCCACGCGTCTCGGCACTGATCGCCGAGTTGCGTGGCGCGATCGATTCGGCCCGTCGGGTCTGAGTCAGGAACGTCTGCAGGAGGTCGCATGAGCTGGCTCACCAAACTGCTGCCGCCGAAGATCAAGCGCGATGTCGGACAGACGCGCAAGTCGATGCCGGAAGGCCTGTGGCACAAGTGCCCGGCCTGCGAGGCGGTGCTCTACGCCACCGACCTCGAACAGAACCTTCAGGTTTGCCCGAAGTGCGGCCACCATCACCGCATCAGCGCCCGCGTGCGGCTGGATTGGTTCCTCGATCCGGGCGGCCGCTTTGAGATCGGCGCCGAGGTTGCGCCGATCGACACCCTGCGCTTCAAGGACAGCAAACGCTACCCCGATCGTCTGGCCGAGGCGGTCGCATCGTCGGGAGAGACCGACGCGCTTGTCGTGATGCAGGGCAGCGTGCTCGAGGTGCCGTTGGTCGCTGCCGCGTTCGAGTTCCAGTTCATGGGCGGCTCGATGGGATCGGTGGTCGGTGAGCGATTCGTGCGTGGTGTGCGTGTGGCCATCGACCAGCGGATGCCCTTCGTCTGCTTCACCGCCAGCGGTGGCGCGCGCATGCAGGAGGGTCTGCTCTCCCTGATGCAGATGGCCAAGACCAACGCCGCGATCAAGCAGTTGTCAGATGCCGGCTTGCCCTTCATCCCGGTGCTCACCGACCCGACCATGGGCGGTGTGTCGGCGAGCTTCGCGTTCATCGGCGACGTGGTCATCGCCGAGCCTGGCGCGCTGGTCGGCTTTGCCGGACCGCGGGTCATCGAACAGACTGTCCGCGAGACCCTGCCCGAGGGTTTCCAGCGCGCCGAGTTCCTGCTCGAACACGGCGCCGTGGACATCATCATCGACCGCCGCGAGATGCGCGAGCGCATTGCGCAACTGCTCGCCTTGCTGACCGGTCAGCCGGAAGTGACGGCGCAGGGGGGCTGATCTGAGCGGTGCCGTCCTGAGCGCAGCACCTGCCGCGCCGTCTCGCGCGCCGTCCGCCGACGCACCCCTCGCGGAATGGCTGGGTTGGCTTGAGAGCCAGCAGCGCGGCGCCATCCTGCTCGGCCTCGATCGTGTGCGTCGGGTCGCTACTCAGATGGGGCTCACGCCCTCGTTCCCGGTGTTCACCGTGGCCGGCACCAACGGCAAAGGTTCGACCTGCGCGCTGCTCGGTGCCATGCTGCGCGCCGCCGGTTACCGCGTCGGCAGCTATTTCTCGCCGCACCTGCTGCGCTACAACGAGCGCGTCCGCATCGACGGCGAGGAGGCGGCCGATGTCGATCTGGTGGCCGGGTTTGCGGCGGTCGAGGCGGCGCGTGGCGACGAAGCGCTGACCTATTTCGAGTTCGCCACGCTCGCTGCGATGTGGCATTTCATGCGTGCCGGCGTCGATTGCGCGGTGCTCGAGGTCGGCCTTGGCGGGCGACTGGATGCGGTCAACGTCTGGGATGCCGACTGCGCCATCGTCACCACCATCGGCCTGGACCACACCGAATATCTGGGTGATACGCGCGAGGCCATCGCCCGCGAGAAGGCCGGCGTCTATCGCGCCCATCGCCCGGCGATCTGCGTCGACCCGGACCCGCCGGCGACGCTGGTCGACCACGCCCGCGAGATCGGCGCGCAGTTGCTGCGCATCGGTGCCGACTTCGGGTTCCGCCGGCAGGAGCGGCAATGGTCGTTCGAGGGTGCCGGCCTGCGGCTGTCCGGGTTGCCGATGCCGTCGTTGGTCGGCGAGCACCAGTTGCAGAATGCCGCCGGCGTCATTGCTGCGCTGGCCGCCCTGCGCGAGCGGCTTCCAGTCGCTGCAGGCGCGATCCGCGAGGGGCTGATGAACGTCAGCCTGGCCGGGCGCTTCCAGGTCCTGCCGGGGCGACCGATGGTCATCCTCGACGTCGCGCACAACGCCCACGCCGCGCGCATCCTCGCCCGGAACCTGCGCGCCATACCGCCCGGCGGGTGCACGTACGCCATCTTCAGCATCCTCGCCGACAAGGACGCAGCGGCGACCGTCGCCGAGCTGCGCGACCTTATCGATGTCTGGTGGGTCACCGGGCTCCCAGGTCCGCGCGGGCGCCGCGCAGCAGACCTCGCCGGCGAGGTGGCAGCGGTGACCGCCGGGAAGGTCGAGACCGCCGAGACGCCGGCTGCCGCTTGGCGCCTGCTCCGCGGTAGCCTCAACGAGGATGATAGAGTCGTCGTCTTCGGGTCGTTCCTGACCGTGGGCGAGGTTTTGGCGGACACGCGATGACTGTCGAGCAAGATGAGATCCTGCTGCGCAAAAAGGCGCGCCGGCGCCTGATCGGTGCCGTGCTGCTCACGCTGATCGCGGTGCTCAGTCTGCCGCTGGTGCTTGAGGACCCCTCGCGACCGCTCGGTGATGCGCCGGACATCGTCATCCCCGAGATCGCGGGACAGCAACCGCCGCGCGCGGCCAAGGTGCCCGACAGCCTGCCCGACGAGAACGTCGGCGAGGAGGCGCTGCCGGTCGAGGGCGGCAATGCGCAGGGTGTCGATGCTGTGCCGACCGTAGCGTCGCCTGCGGTGCCAAAAGCAGAGCCATCCAAGCCCGAACCGGCGAGCAGAGTCGAAGCCGCTCGCCCCGAGATGAGGCCCGCCGTCGAACCTGCCAAGCCGGCTGCTGCAAAGCCCGAGGCCAAGCCGGACCCTGCTGCAAGACCGGCACGTGCCTATGTGCTGCAGCTCGGCGTGTTCAGAGAGCGTGCCAACGCTGATGCTGTGGCGTCCAAGGCGGCTGCGCTGGGCTTGCAGCCCGTGGTGGCGCAGGCCGGCGAGGGCGCGTGGCGAGTCGGCCTCGGCCCCTACGAGGACAAGGCGAAGGCGCTTGCAGTGCGTGACAAGGTGCGCGCGGCCGGCCTCGAGGTCACCATCAAGACGCCGTGACCATAGTCTCTGCCACCACGCTCCGCCTGCGCCCTGAGCTATGGCGCAACGCATCACGCTGACACCGTGACCTTGACCGGTTTCGATTACGCCGTCATCGCCATCGTCGGCCTCTCCACCCTGATGAGCGTCTGGCGGGGAGCAGTGCAGCAGCTCTTCTCGCTGGCGGGCTGGATGCTCGCCTTCGGTGTCGCCAACCACTTTGCGCCGCTGGTACAGGACTGGGTGCCGGCGTCCGCTGGCGGCGAGACGGTCCGCTACCTGATCGCCACTGTCGGTGTATTCGTGGCGACACTGGTCCTCACGCTGCTCGTCGGTCGGGTGCTCGCTGGCGCCCTGCGCGGTCTTGGCCTGGGCGCTGCCGACCGTATCCTTGGCGTGGTGTTCGGTTTCGTGCGCGGGCTGTTGCTGGTCTTGTTGGCGGTGGCCCTGGCCGGCATGACGCCGTTGCCGGAGACGCTGGTGTGGCGTGAGGCGGCGACCAGTGCCTGGCTGGTGCGCGTGGTCGAATGGGCCCGGCCCTCGCTGCCGCAGGCCTTTGCCAGCCGGATACACTACGACTAGGCCGCCGTCTACGGCGGATGGACGCGTTCAGGGAGACGATGGCATGTGCGGGATCCTCGGGGTGGTGGCGCGGTCGCCGGTCAACCAACTGTTGTACGACGGCTTGCAGGTGCTTCAGCACCGTGGCCAGGATGCTGCCGGCATCTGTACGGTCGAGGATTCGGTGTTCCACATGCACAAGGGTCCGGGCCTTGTGCGCGACGTCTTCCGCACCCGCGACATGCGCAACCTGCATGGCTCCAGTGGCATCGCCCACGTGCGCTACCCCACCGCCGGCTCGGCGATGAACCCGGCCGAGGCGCAGCCGTTCTACGTCAACTCGCCGTTCGGCATCGTGCTCGCGCACAACGGCAACCTGACCAACACCGCCGAGCTCAAGAACGACCTGTTCACCCAGGATCTGCGCCACCTCAACACCAACTCTGACTCCGAGTTGCTGCTCAACGTGCTGGCCCATGAACTGGCAGCGCAGGCCAAGGGTGCCGAGCTCGACGTCGAAGGCATCTTCGCGGCGGTGTCGGCGGTACACCGGCGCTGCCGGGGTGCCTACGCGGTGGTGGCGCTCATCGCTGGCTACGGCCTGCTTGCCTTCCGCGACCCGCACGGTGTGCGGCCACTGGTCTACGGCTCGAACATGACCGACGACGGGCCGGAGTTCCTGGTGGCCTCGGAGAGCGTCGCGCTGGACACGCTCGGCTTCAGCCTGGTGCGCGACATCAACGCTGGCGAGGCGTTGTTCATCGAGTTTGGCGGCAACCTCTACACGCGCCAGTGCAGCGAGGCGCCGGCGCGCCTGCCATGCTTGTTCGAATTCGTCTATTTTGCACGGCCGGATTCGGTCATCGACGGCATGTCGGTCTACCAGACGCGGCTCGCGATGGGCGAGCAGCTCGCGCACAAGATCCGCGCGATGGGCGGCTTCGAGGACACCGACGTGGTGATCCCGATCCCGGACTCCAGCCGACCATCGGCCATGGAACTGGCCAAGCACCTTGGCGTGGACTACCGCGAGGGCTTCGTCAAGAACCGCTACATCGGGCGCACCTTCATCATGCCGGGGCAGTCGACCCGAAAGAAGTCGGTCCGGCAGAAGCTCAACGCGATCGCCTCCGAGTTCGAGGGCAAGAACGTGCTGATCGTCGACGATTCGATCGTGCGTGGCACCACCAGCCGCGAGATCGTGCAGATGGCGCGCGACTCGGGTGCCCGCAAGGTCTACTTCGCTTCCGCCGCGCCGCCGGTGCGTTACCCCAACGTCTACGGCATCGACATGCCGACCAGCGAGGAATTGATCGCCAGCGGTCGTACGGATGAGCAGATCGCTGCCGAGATCGGCGTCGACCGGCTCGTCTATCAAGAGATCGATGCGCTGGTGCGGATGCTTGGCGAGTCCAACCAGCAGATCGACGGCTTCGAGGCCTCGTGCTTCACTGGTTGCTACCTCACTGGCGAGATCACGCCGGACTATCTGGATGCGCTGCAAGCCAGCCGGGGCGCGGTGCAGCCGCGTGCGGCGCAGCGGCAGCTCGATCTGACGCTGGCCGGGTCGGAGTGAGCATTCAGAGCTGTTGCCCCCCGTTGCACGTCCGCAGGACCCCCCCGGAC
>DALYGT010000012.1:0-12686 GCA_031971375.1 Burkholderiales bacterium
AAGCCAGCGATGTCGGCCTGGCCGCGCACCATGGCAGCCACCGCATCGAGCGAGTTGAGGTAGTTGAGCTCGAGACGCAGACCACCCTCTGCCACGACGATCTCCGGCAGCAGGGCTACCGCATAACCGTGGCTGGCGGCGACACGCACGGTCGGCTCGGTGTCGAGCACCGCCCGGTTGATCTCGCGGTCGATCTCCTGCGCCAGGTTGTGCAACTGCGGCCCCAGCCGTGCCTGCACCCGCTCGACCGCCCACGCCAGCGCCTCGCCGAGCGGTGCCAGCCGGGCGCCACGACCGCGGCTGAGGTCGACCAGTGGTGCGCCGAAGAACTCCGACCAATCCTTGATGAGGTTCCAGCAATGCCGGTAGCTGTAGCCGACCTCACGGCTGGCGGCGGTGAGCCGCCCATGCACGCGCACGGCGGCGAGGAGACGAAACAGGATCGGGTCGATATCCTGACCGCCATGGTCGCGGAAGGTAAGGGTAGGCTCGATGGCGATGCGTGGCATTGCGGTCGGAGAGGGTCGAGTAGAAGAGGGTGTGGCCGAAAAGTTATAACCTTCGGTTCATATAGCCAACACCATAACAGGCGTTTAATCTTTAGTTCAACAAAGACGTGCGCCCACCACAAATACAAAATCTGGTGCATATCTAGAATAGCCGTTCTGTGCATGGGAAGTCCGCCTAGCACCCTCTGGAGGAGACCGAATTGAAAGCTGAAGTCCCGCCCATCGTGCGCCAGGTCGCGGCACTCATCGACCCGTTGGTCGATCTCCCCGGCGCCACCCTGCCCATGCTGCACGCCATCCAGGATGGTATCGGCTACGTGCCTGACGAAGCCGTGCCGATGATCGCCGAGCGGCTCAACCTCTCGCGCGCCGAAGTCCACGGCGTGGTCTCCTTCTACCACCACTACCGGCGCCATGCACCTGGCAAGCATGTGGTGCAGATCTGTCGCGCCGAAGCCTGCCAGTCGATGGGTGCACGCCAGCTCGAGGCGCACGCCAAGAAGACCCTTGGCTGCGATTACCACGAGACCAGCGCCGATGGTTCGGTCACCCTCGAGGCGGTCTACTGCTTGGGGAATTGCGCCTGCGCGCCGGCCATCCGCGTCAACGACGAGGTCGTCGGCCGTGTCACCAATGCACGCTTCGACGAGGTCATCACCGAACTGCGCGAGGGGGTCTCGCAATGAGCGTCACCGTCTACGTCCCCTGCGACTCGAGCGCGCTGTCGCTCGGCGCCGAGAAGACCGCCGCCGCCATCGCCGCCGAAGCCACCCGTCGCGGCGCCGATATCCGTCTCGTCCGCAACGGCTCGCGCGGCCTGTTCTGGCTTGAGCCGTTGGTCGAGGTCGAGACCCCGGCTGGCCGCGTCGCTTATGGCCCGGTACAGCCCAAGGACGTCGCCAGCCTGTTCGAGGCCGGCTTCCTCACCGGTGGCAAGCACGCCCTCTCCCTCGGCCTGATCGAAGAGATCGCCTACCTGAAGAACCAGGAGCGCCTGACTGCGGCCCGCATCGGTCTCGGCGACCCGCTCTGCCTCGACACCTACGCCGCCCACGGCGGCTGGCAGGGTCTCAAGAACGCGGTTGCCATGTCCGGTGCCGACGTCGTCAAGGAGGTCACCGAGTCCGGCCTGCGCGGTCGCGGTGGTGCGGCGTTTCCCACCGGCATCAAGTGGAACACCGTGCTCAACACCCCGGGCGCGCAGAAGTACGTGGTCTGCAACGCCGATGAGGGCGACTCGGGCACCTTCTCCGACCGCATACTGATGGAGGGCGACCCCTACACCCTGATCGAGGGCATGACCATCGCCGGCGTGGCGGTGGGTGCCACGCAGGGCTACATCTATCTGCGCTCGGAATACCCGCACGCCTTCAAGACGCTCAAGGAGGCCATCCGCCGCGCCCGCGAGGCGGGCTACCTCGGCACCAGTGTGCTCGGCTCGGGCAAGACCTTCTAGCTCGAGGTGCGGCTCGGCGCCGGCGCCTACATCTGCGGCGAGGAGACCAGCCTGCTGGAGAGCCTCGAGGGCAAGCGCGGAATCGTCCGCTTCAAGCCGCCGTTGCCAGCCATCGAGGGCCTGTTCGGCAAGCCGACGGTCATCAACAACGTCATCTCGCTGTGCTCGGTGCCCATCATCCTCGCCAAGGGCGGCAAGTTCTACCAAGACTTCGGCATGGGCCGCTCGCGCGGCACCCTGCCCTTCCAGCTCACCGGCAACCTCAAGCGCGGCGGCTTGGTCGAGAAGGCCTTCGGTCTGACGCTCAACGAGCTGCTCTACGACTACGGTGGCGGCTCGGCGACCGGCCGGCCGATCCGCGCGGTGCAGGTCGGCGGCCCGCTCGGCGCCTATGTGCCCGAGTCGCAGTTCGACATCCCTCTGGACTACGAGGCCTACAGCAAGGTCAACGCGATGATCGGCCATGGTGGTCTGGTCGCCTTCGATGACACCGTCGACATGGCCGAGCAGGCCCGCTACGCCATGGAGTTCTGCGCCATCGAGTCCTGCGGCAAGTGCACGCCCTGCCGCATCGGCTCGACCCGCGGCACCGAGGTGATGGACAAGATCATCAAGGGCATCGACGTCGAGGCCAACATCGCACTCATGCGCTCGCTGTGCGACACCATGCTCAACGGTTCGCTGTGTGCATTGGGCGGCATGGCGCCCTACCCCGTGCTGTCCGCGCTCAACCATTTCCCCGAGGACTTCGCCGTCAGGCGCGAAGCCGCGGCTGCCTGAGGAGGCTCCCATGTCACTGCCCCGCGACCTTGATTACGGCACCCCCGCCCGCGAATCCGAAAAGCTGGTCACCCTGAGCATCGACGGCATCGAGGTCTCGGTCCCGGCCGGCACCTCGGTGATGCGTGCCGCACAGGATGCCGGCAACGCCATTCCCAAGCTGTGCGCCACCGACAGCCTGGAGCCCTTTGGCTCCTGCCGCCTGTGTCTGGTCGAGATCGAGGGCCGCCGTGGCTACCCGGCCTCCTGCACCACGCTGGTCGAGCCCGGCATGCAGGTGACCACGCAGTCGCCCAAACTGGCGGAGATCCGCAAGGGCGTGATGGAGCTCTACATCTCCGACCACCCGCTCGACTGCCTCACCTGCTCGGCCAACGGCAACTGCGAGCTGCAGGACATGACCGGCGTGGTCGGCCTGCGCGAAGTGCGCTACGGCTACGAAGGCAAGAACCACTTCGATGTCCGCTCCGGCACCGTCAAGGACTTCTCCAACCCGTATTTTGCTTACGACCCGAGCAAGTGCATCGTCTGCAACCGCTGCGTGCGCGCCTGCGAGGAGACCCAGGGCACCTTCGCGCTGACCATCTCCGGCCGCGGCTTCGAGTCGCGCGTCTCGCCGGGCATGGACGAGCCCTTCATGGACTCCGAGTGCGTCAGCTGCGGCGCCTGCGTGCAGGCCTGCCCGACCGCGACGCTGATGGAGAAGTCGGTCATCAACCACGGTCAGGCGGAGAAGAGCACCATCACCACCTGCGCCTACTGCGGCGTCGGCTGCTCCTTCAAGGCCGAGACCAAAGGCAACCAGGTGGTGCGCCTGGTCCCCAACAAGAACGGCCACGCCAACCACGGGCACTCGTGCGTCAAGGGCCGATTCGCCTTCGGCTATGCCACGCACAAGGACCGCATCACCACGCCGATGATCCGCAACAGCATCGACGACCCTTGGCAGGAGGTCAGCTGGGAGGAGGCGATCAACCACGCCGCCAGCGAGATCAAACGCATCCAGGGCAAGTACGGCAAGCACTCGGTCGGCGGCATCGTCTCCAGCCGCTGCACCAACGAAGAAGGCTATCTGGTCCAGAAGCTGGTCCGTGCTGCCTTTGGCAACAACAACGTCGACACCTGCGCCCGCGTCTGCCACTCGCCGACCGGCTACGGCCTCAAGCAGACGCTCGGCGAGTCGGCTGGCACACAGACCTTTGATTCGGTGATGAAGTCCGACGTCATCATGATCATCGGTGCCAACCCCTCGGCCGGCCACCCGGTGTTCGCCTCGCAGATGAAGCGTCGCCTGCGTGAGGGCGCCAAGCTGATCGTGGTCGATCCGCGCGTCACCGAAAGCGTATCCGGCCCGCACTACAAGGCCGACTACCACCTGCAACTCAAGCCCAGCACCAACGTTGCCATCATCAACTCGCTGGCGCACGTGGTGGTCACCGAAGGCTTGGTCGATGAGGCCTTCGTCGCCGAGCGCTGCGAGGCCGACTCGTTCCAGGTCTGGCGCGACTTCATCAGCAAGCCGGAGAACTCGCCCGAGGCGATGGAGGCCGTCACCGGCGTGCCGGCCGAGCAGGTCCGTGGTGCGGCCCGCCTGTTCGCCACCGGCGGCAATGCGGCGATCTACTACGGCCTCGGCGTGACCGAGCACAGCCAAGGCTCGACCATGGTGATCGGCATCGCCAACCTCGCCATGGCCACCGGCAACATCGGCCGAGAGGGCGTCGGCGTCAACCCGCTGCGCGGCCAGAACAACGTCCAGGGCTCCTGCGATATGGGCTCCTTCCCGCACGAGTTGCCGGGCTACCGCCACGTGTCCGATGCCGCCACCCGCGCCCTGTTCGGCAAGGAGTGGGGTGTCACGCTGCACGACGAGCCGGGCCTGCGCATCCCGAACATGTTCGAAGCGGCGATGGACGGCACCTTCAAGGCGCTGTACTGCGAAGGCGAGGACATCGTCCAGTCCGACCCCAACACGCAGCATGTGGAAGCCGCGTTGCGCGCCATGGAGTGCGTCATCGTCCAGGACCTGTTCCTCAACGAGACCGCCAAGTTCGCGCACGTCTTCCTGCCGGGCTCGAGCTTCCTCGAGAAGAACGGCACCTTCACCAACGCCGAGCGCCGCATCTCGCCGGTGCGCAAGGTGATGAAGCCGCTCGCCGTCTACGAGGACTGGCAGGTCACGCAGATGCTGTCCAACGCGCTGGGCTACCCGATGAACTACAGCCACCCGTCAGAGATCATGGACGAGATCGCGCGGCTGACGCCGACCTTCCACGGCGTGAGCTACGAGAAGCTCGACCGCCTCGGCAGCGTCCAGTGGCCCTGTAACGACGAGCACCCGGACGGCACGCCGACCATGCACATCGGCGAGTTTGTACGCGGAAAGGGTCACTTCATGCCGACCGCCTACGTGCCGACCGACGAGCGGACCAACCGGGAGTTCCCGCTGGTGCTGACCACCGGCCGCATCCTGTCGCAGTACAACGTCGGCGCGCAGACCCGCCGCACCGAGAACTCGCGCTGGCACGAGGAAGACATCCTCGACATCCACCCGTCCGATGCGGAATCCCGCGGCATCAAGGACGGTGACTGGGTCGGCATCGCCAGCCGCGCTGGCACCACCGTGTTGCGCGCCAATGTGAGCGAGCGCCTGCAGCCGGGTGTGGTCTACACCACCTTCCACCACCCGTTCTCGGGCGCCAACGTGATCACCACCGAGAACTCGGACTGGGCCACCAACTGCCCCGAGTACAAGGTGACGGCGGTGCAGGTGACCAAGGTGACGCAGCCGTCCGATTGGCAGGAGCGCTACCGCAAGTTTAGCGATCAGCAGCTCAGCAAGCTGCCCAAGCGCCAGAAGGAGACGGTGTGATCGACGACCGCCCGGCCTCTGCCTTGCTGGATGACGGCAGCGGAGCCGGGAGAGCGTTCGCGGTCACCGCGGCGCGGCCGGTCTGGCGCGTCGGCGCCGGTGGCACCGCCGAGGCGCGCGAGTGGCTCGCCGAGGAGGTGCCGGTCGCGCTGGTCTACAACGGCATCTCGCACGTGGTGATGCTCGCCACGCCCTGCGACCTCGAGGACTTCGCGGTCGGCTTCTCCCTGACTGAGGGCATCGTCGAGCGCGCCGATGAGGTGCGCAGCGTCGAGGTGGTCGAGGCCTGCGGCGGCATCGAGGTGCAGGTCGAGGTCTCGGCGCGCGCCTTTGCCGGGCTCAAGGACCAGCGGCGGCAACTCGCCGGCCGCACCGGCTGCGGCATCTGCGGCGCCGAGAGCATCGAGCGGGCGATCCGGCCGGTGGCGCAGGTCGCCAAACGCCCCGCGGTGTCGCTGGCGAGCGTCAACGCCGCGCTGCAGGCCATGGACGCGGCGCAGAGCATCCGCAACGACACCGGCGCCACCCACGCAGCCGGATGGGTCGACGCTGACGGGCAGCTGCGGCTGTGCCGCGAGGATGTCGGCCGCCACAACGCGCTCGACAAGCTCATCGGTGGCATGCAGCGGAAGGGCATCGCCCCGCGCGGCGGCTTCGCTCTGATCTCCAGCCGCGCCAGCTACGAGATGGTGCAGAAGGCGGCAGGTGCCGGCATCGGCGCCGTGGTCGCCGTCTCGGCGCCGACCGCGCTGGCGGTGCGAGTGGCGCAGGAAGCTGGCGTGGCGTTGGCCTGCTGGGCGCGTGGCGACCGCCTCACCGCCTACACATTCCCCGAGGTGTTCGCGGGCTGAGCGCCGCGACAGACTTGGTGGTCTGACAGCAGCCGCATCACACCGCGAGTCACGCACCGAAACGCGAACCAGAGAACAGGAGGAGACATGGACGTCCACCACTTGGCCAAGATGGCCAACCAGATCGGCAGCTTCTTCGAGGCTTACCCGGACAAGGATTTCGCGGCTCGTGAGATCGCCTCACACATCCGCAAGTTCTGGGAGCCGCGCATGCGCGACACCATGTTCAGCCAGCTCGACGCTGTCAAGGCCGAGCTGCACCCGACTGTGTACGAGGCCTGCCTGCGTCTGCAGGCGAGCGAAGCCGCGGTCTGACCCTGCATCGCGCCGCGGCGGCAATGCCGCATGCGCGATTCAGGATCCGCGCAGGCGGTCGATCCGCTCGATCACCGTGGCCATCCCGGCTTTTCGAAGCGCTGACTCTGGGGCGCCACTGGCGATCACCTTGCCTGACTGCATGACCACCACGCGGTCGGCTAGGCGCGCCATCTCGTCAAGGGAATGGGTGACGTAGAGCATCGGCGTCCCGGTGCGGTTTCGCAGTTCCAGCAGCCACTCGATGATCTCGTCGCGGCGCGCGAAGTCGAGCGCGGCCAGGGGCTCGTCGAGCAGCAACAGCGCCGGCTGGACGGCCATGGCTCGAGCGATGGCCACGCGCTGGCGCTCGCCGCCCGACAGCGTGTCCACCTGCCGTCCCGTCAGCGGGCCGATGCCGAGCAGGTCGATCAATGCGTCGAGGTCGGCTCCAGCCCCCCCACGCCCGCCCCGTGACGCATCCTCGAAGGACGCCGACCTGGCGGCGGTGCCGGACCGCCACTCGGCCCTCCCAAGCTGCGCACACCGCCAGCGCAAGCCATACTCGACGTTGCCCCGCACATCCAGATGCGTAAAAAGGCTCGCCTCCTGGAACACGTAGCCGACGCCGCGCTGCCAGACCGGGACATGCACGCCGGCAGCATCGTCCTGCCAGATCTGCCCGCCGACGCGCACATGCCCGCGTGCTTCCGGCTCGAGGCCGGCGATGGCCCGCAACAGCGTGGTCTTGCCCGAGCCCGAGGTGCCAAAGACCACGGTGATACCGCTGGCTGGCAGTTCGAAGTCGACCGCCAGCGAGAACCCCCCGCGCGCCAGACGCAGGCCGATGTCGAGGCCGCTCACGGCATCACCCGCACCCGCCGCCGGCCAAGCACAGCAAGCCCAAACAGCACCGCGAACGAGAACGCCAGCAGCACCGCCGCCAGGGTGTGCGCGCTGGCATAGTCCATGCCCTCGACGTGGCCGTAGATCTGTGTCGACACCACCTGCGTGCGGCCGGGGATGTTGCCGCCGATCATCAGCACCACACCGAACTCGCCGATGGTGTGGGCGAAGGTCAGCACCGCCGCGGTGACCAGCCCCGGCCGAGCCAGCGGCAGCGCCACCGTGCGGAAGGCTTGCCAAGGCGTGGCGCCGAGCGTCTGTGCCACCTCGAGCGGCCGACGACCTGCCGCCTCAAAAGCGTCGCGCAGCGGCTGCACCGCGAACGGCAGCGAATACACCAAGGAGCCGACCAGCAGCCCGGTGAAGGTGAACGAGAGCAGGCCCCAGCCCATCGACTGCGTAAGTCGCCCGAGCGGACCGTCTGGCCCCATCAGCACCAGCAGGTAGAAGCCGAGCACAGTCGGCGGCAGCACCAGCGGCAGCGTCACCAGCGCGGAGACCGGGGCCCGCCAGCGCGATACGCCGTGCGCGAGCCACCAGGCGACGGGCAGGGCCAGCACCAGCAGCAGCGCAGTGGTGGCAGTGGCGAGCCGCAGGGTGAGGCCGATGGCGGCGAGGTCCGCCGGCGCGAGCAAGCTCATGGCGCTGGCGTCCTCACACGCGAGCGCCGTCGGTCAGGTGCGGTGCCTCACTCGGCGGCATAACCCGCCTGGCGAATCACCGCACGCGCAGGCTCGCCGCGCAGGAACTCGAGCAGCGCGCGTGCGGCCGGGTTCTCGCGGCCAGCCGCCAACAAGACGGCCTGCTGGACGATCGGTTCGTGCAGGTTCGCCGGCACCACCCAGCCCGAGCCTTCGGCGATGCGGCCGTCGGCCTGCACCTGCGACAGCGCCACGAAGCCCAGCTGGGCGTTTCCGGTAGCGACGAACTGGTGCGCCTGAGTGATGTTCTCGCCGGTCACGAGACGGGGCTGCAGGCGCTCGAGCAGGCCGAGCGATCGCAGCGTCTGCACCGCGGCAGCGCCGTAGGGGGCGAGCTTGGGGTCGGCGATGGCGAGCCGCTCGAAACTGTCACTGCGCAGAACCTCGCCCTTGCTGTCGACCACGCCGGGCTGACGGCTCCAAAGCACCAGCCGCCCGGTCGCGTAGGTGAATCGCGAACCGGCCACCGCGGCGCTACTGCGCTCGAGCTTGGCGGGTGTCTCGTCATCGGCGGCGAGGAACACCTCGAACGGCGCGCCGTTGCTGATCTGCGCGAAGAACTTGCCGGTCGAGCCGTAGGACGCGACCACCTTGTGGCCGGTCTGTTGCTCGAACATCGGCGCCAGCCGCTGCATGGTGGCAGTGAAGTTCGCCGCGACAGCCACTTGCACTTCGGCAGCCATGCCCTTGCCTGCCAGCAACAGCATCAGTAGGGCGAGGATTGTCTTTTGCATCATGTTCGGGTCCTATCCAAGGGGTCCATAGGGCTCCAAGCGTGCCGGCAGCATTCTAGGTCGGCCGTGAACGCCAATGGTGGACCTCGGCCGAACTCCCGACTGGTCGCGTTGCACCCGCTGTTCGGAAGCCCTGCCCCCGGTGTGCCGCAAGCGTCCGAATGGGTGTAATCTGGCACAAGTAGAAAGACACGAAGCAGCACAGCCGGTCAGGGCAGCGGCCCGACCCGCGAGAGGGCATCAAGCCCCGCACAGATGCTGCACGGAGAAGAGCTGTTGCTGCCGGTCATCGCGGACGTTCGTTCGGGCCCACGGGTTGGTGGCCCGGGCGTTGCTACTGTGAAAACCAGCCTGCAATGGAGGAATGCATGATTTACGCCCATCCCGGCGAAGCCGGCGCCAAGATCCAGTACAAGGCCAAGTACGACAACTTCATCGGCGGCAAGTGGGTCGCCCCGATCAAGGGCCAGTACTTTGATGTCGTCACGCCGATCAGCGGCAAGGTCTACACGCAGGCCGCACGCTCCACCGCCGAGGACATCGAAGCCGCACTCGACGCCGCGCACGCCGCTGCCGACAAGTGGGCCCGGACCTCGCCGACCGAGCGCTCCAATATCCTGCTGAAGATCGCCGACCGCATCGAAGCCAACCTCGAGATGCTCGCCTACGCCGAGACCGTCGACAACGGCAAGGCGATCCGCGAGACGCTGAACGCTGACATCCCGCTCTCGGCCGACCATTTCCGCTACTTCGCCGGCGCCCTGCGCGCCCAGGAAGGCTCGATCTCCGAGATCGACGAGACCACCGTCGCCTACCACTTCCACGAGCCGCTTGGCGTCGTCGGCCAGATCATCCCGTGGAACTTCCCGATCCTGATGGCGGCATGGAAGCTCGCACCGGCGCTGGGCGCCGGCAACGCGGTGGTGCTCAAGCCGGCCGAATCGACCCCGATCTCGCTGCTGATCCTCGTCGAACTCATCGCCGACCTGCTGCCGCCGGGCGTGCTCAACATCGTCAACGGCTACGGTCGCGAAGCCGGTCACCCGCTGGCCACGAGCACCCGCATCAACAAGATCGCCTTCACCGGCTCCACCAGCACAGGTCGCCTGATCGGTCAGGCTGCTGCCAACAACCTGATCCCGGCCACGCTGGAACTTGGCGGCAAGTCGCCCAACATCTTCTTCCCCGATGTAGCCGACCACGACGACGGCTTCTTCGACAAGGCGATCGAGGGTCTGGTGCTGTTTGCGTTCAATCAGGGCGAAGTCTGCACCTGCCCGTCGCGCGCGCTCATCCACGAATCGATCTACGACAAGTTCATGGACCGCTGCATCGCCCGCATCAAGGCGATCAAGCACGGCAACCCGCTCGACACCGACACCATGATGGGTGCGCAGGCGTCGATGGAACAAGTCACCAAGATCGAGTCCTACCTCAAGTTGGGCAAGGAAGAAGGCGCCCAGTGCCTGACCGGCGGCAACCGCGCCCATCTGGCGGGCGACCTGGCCGGTGGCTTCTACATCGAACCGACCGTCTTCAAGGGCCACAACAAGATGCGCATCTTCCAGGAGGAGATCTTCGGCCCGGTTCTGGCCGTGACCACCTTCAAGACCGAAGAAGAAGCGGTTGCTATCGGCAACGACACGCTCTACGGCCTCGGCGCCGGCGTCTGGAGCCGCAACGGCAACGTCGCCTACCGCATGGGTCGCGCCATCAAGGCCGGTCGCGTCTGGACCAACTGCTATCACGCCTACCCGGCCCACGCGGCCTTCGGTGGCTACAAGCAGTCGGGTATCGGTCGCGAGACGCACAAGATGATGCTCGACCACTACCAGCAGACCAAGAACCTGCTGGTCAGCTACAGCGAGAGCAAGCTCGGCTTCTTCTAAACTGCAGAAGCCGGCAGTGCAGTGACACACGGGGGCCGGTGATGGCCCCCGTTGTTCTTGGCGGCCGGTGACGGCCCCGATCTTATTGGCAAGGAGAAGACCGCATGGTCGACAAGGTTACGGCCACGCCCGCGGCGCTGGCCTTCATCGAGACGCTCAAGGCCAAATACGGCCCCAACATGATCTTCCACCAGTCGGGTGGCTGCTGCGACAACAGCGCGGCCAACCTGTACATGGAAGGCGAGGTCATGGTGTTCAACGACGTCAAGCTCGGCGAGCTCGGCGGCATCCCCTTCTACATCAGTGCCTCGCAGTACGAGTACTGGAAGCACACGCAGATCATTATCGACGTGGTCGACGGCGGCCACGGCGGCACCTTCAGCATCGAGGCCTCGGAGGGCAAGGCCTTCATGGCCGATTCGCGCCTGTTCACCGACGAGGAATGGGCCGAGCTGGTCAAGGCCGAGCCCGCGCTGGCGGATTAGACCGGCGTCGACTCACTCGACGCGGATCCGGATCTGCGTCGAAGCCACCGGCGGGTCGTGGGGCACATGGGTGTGGTCACCAAGGATGAGCTGAAGCGTGTGCTCGCCAGGCGGCAAGCTCAGCTCGGTCTCGGTCTGCCCCTTGCCAAAGTGCTTGTGCCGGTCGTCAAAGGGCACCGGCTGCCCGGCCGGCGGCAGGGACGCATCGATGACGAGATGGTGGTGTCCGGTACCCGGCATGTCGATGCCAGCCGGCGCCACGCCCATACCCCTCAGCCCAAAGCGCACCACGAACGGCGAGCGTACCGTCTCGCCATCCTGCGGACTGATGAGGTAGGCCTCGGCCGCCAGAGCCGACGGGGCAGCGACGCAACAGCCGGCAGCCGCGATCAGCACCGCAAAGGCAAGGCGCACATCTACAAAAGCGACAGTTGACATCGGTATCTCTCCAAGTTTGAGTCTTGTCATGGAAACTTCGTATGTGAGGCACTAGACTAACGGTTGACGGTTGCAGTTCACCGTCAGACAAGGTCGGCCTCTGGTCGGCTTTGGCCGCACCGGGTGGCCGACTCATCCTCGGCAAACTGGAGGCAATGACATGCGACACTTGTCCTATACGGAGCTCGTGGAGCCGACGCAAGAAGCCGGCGAGGCCGAAGAACAGCGCGAGACGATCGCCTTGTTCGGTGGCGGAGCGGTGGTGGTCCTGACGGCGATTGCCGTCACCACCGGCGTTGTGGCTGCTCTGCTGGCATCCTGAGTCGCTGGGGTTTCCGGACACCTGCGTAACAGTCGGAGTGAAGAATCCGCTGGCAGGTGAAAAAGAGACCGCTGGCACCCCCGGGAGTCGGGCCGAAGTCTGAATGGACGCCCGTCCCACCTACCGCCCCTGCCCCCTGCTTCGGGTCGGCACCGTCTGGCGGCTGTATCCTCCCCCGTCTTCGTCCCTGCTTGGCACGCGATCATGTTCGACCCGCTGCTGCAAAGCCTTTCCGGCGTCATCAACACCAGCCACATGCCCAAGTGGGAGATTGATCTGGTCATGCTGACGCGGATCGGCCTGATCCTGCTGGTGGCCTGGCTGCTCTCGACCGCGCTCAGACGGCTGATCCGGCTCACCATCCTCGGCCTTGAACGCAACACCGAGAGCCCCGAGGAGCGCCGCCGCATCCAGACGCTCGGCCGCGTGTTCCGCTACATCGTCTCGGT
>DALYGT010000013.1:0-12315 GCA_031971375.1 Burkholderiales bacterium
CCCGCGGCCAGCAGATGCTGGATCTGCTTGCCGATGAGGTCGAACTCGAGGCGCCCGGTGATGCCGGCAAGCGCAGCGGCGCGGTCAAGGGCTTCATCGGCAACGTCGAGCGCGCTGGCGGCGGCCTGCCGCTGCGCCGCATGCCCGACTGGCTGCGCCCGATCATGGGCTGGCTGATGCCGCGCGTCGGCCCGCGTGGGCTCGAGTTTGCCCGCACCCGGGTCGAGATGAAAGCCGCCGAGACGGTCATCCACCTGCGTCGCGAGGCGCCCGAGCGCGTCAAGCACATGGTCCCGGCGCATGTCTGGCGCCTGGTTGAGCCCTACGGGCTCAAGCCGCAGGCGGAGGAGACGCGGGAGCGCTGATTCACCCGTGGCCCTGAACAACCAGGAGTCGCATCGTCCCGGTGCGGGATCGCTCGGGTCGCGACCTTGTCAAGGTGCCACCTCGATGAGGATCTCGTTGCGGCGGTTCCACGGCAGGGTGAACGGGTCGTTGTAGCGCGCCACCTGAGGTGCGCTCGCGGGTTTGAGCCCGAGTCTCGCCATCCACGCCTGCAGCCGTGCCGTGTTCTCGGCGATGCTCGCGCGCGTCGTCCAGCCACTGAAGGTGATCGCCGCGACCTCGTGCGCGGCGACTTCACGCAACCGGACCTCGGGGTCGCGCGGCTTTGGCAAGTCGGCGAGCGCGTAGGCCGAGGGCATCACAAAGTGGATGCGCCAGCGCGGTGCATCGCCGACCTCAGCCGGCTGCACAGTGACCGGCGCTGTCATGGCAATGCGCTCGCTGGCCGGCTCCATCGTCACTGGTTCCATTGTCACGGGCGCGGTCATGGCGATCTTCTCCGCTGCGCCGCGCTTCGATTCGTTGCCGCCAAAGATATATCCGGCGATGCGCCGGAAGCCGGTGCGGCCGGCGCTGTCGAAGTCGCCGTCGACCCATGTCTCGGCAACGACAAAGCCGGGGTAGCGACGCAGTTCCATCCCGCCCTCGGCCCTCTCAACCGCGTAGCGTGGTTCCTCAACGGCCACCGCAGCCCCCGTCAAAAGACACGAAAACAATGCGACCGACAGCGCGCCGACCACGATCCTGATCAAAAGCATCTTGCCTCCTGCGGTCGCTCATGTAATCTGGACGGACATCAAATACTGTCAGGGTAGAATGACATGTTGGCACTCCCTGGAGCGGGTCCGCTGTTGTCAGGTCCCGATCCGCTCAACTGGTTCATCGGCGGGATCCTCGGCCTGACCCTGCTCGAGGGTGTGAGCCTGCTCGTCTATGACCGGCTGACGCGCCGTGGGTTGCCCTCCCGGGTGTTTTTGCTCAATTGGGCTTCCGGCGTGTGTCTTTTGGCCGGGATGCTGACCGTGGCGCTCGGTGGCGCTTTCATCCAGGTGATGCCGTGGCTGATGGGCGCCGGTCTGTTCCACGCGTGGGACCTCAAACGGGCGTGGCGTCGTTCGCGGCGCCTCGCCGGCAGACAATAAGGAATCGCTATGAGCCGCGCCTTTCCGTTCTCGGCCATCGTCGGCCAGGACGACATGAAACAGGCCCTGCTGCTGGCGGCAGTGGATCCGAGCATCGGCGGCGTGCTGGTGCTGGGAGACCGCGGCACCGGCAAGTCGACGGCGGTGCGCGCCTTGGCCGCCATCCTGCCGCCGATCCGTGTGGTCGAGGGTTGCCCGTATGGCTGCGAGCCTGGAACCGCTGGCGCGGCATGTCCCTCCTGCGCCGCTGCGGCCACTGGCGGCTCCAGCAAGGCCGCAGGCAAACCACCGGTCAGCAAACAAAAAGGTGTCGAGAGACCGGTGCCGGTGGTCGATCTGCCACTGGGTGCCACCGAGGACCGCGTGGTCGGCGCGCTCGACCTCGAACGTGCGCTCACCGCTGGTGAAAAGGCTTTCGAGCCGGGTCTGCTGGCGCGTGCCAACCGCGGTTTCCTGTACGTCGACGAGGTCAATCTGCTCGAGGACCATCTGGTCGACCTGCTGATCGACGTCGCTGCCTCCGGCCAGAACGTGGTCGAGCGCGAGGGCCTCTCGATCCGTCACCCGGCGCGCTTCGTGCTCGTTGGCTCCGGTAACCCGGAGGAGGGCGAGTTGCGCCCGCAGTTGCTTGACCGCTTCGGCCTGTCGCTCGACGTTCGCACGCCGACCGACCTCGCGCAGCGCATCGAGGTGATCAAGCGGCGAGACGCCTTCGAGCGCGATCCGGACGGGTTCCTCGCCGCGTGGGCGGGCGCTGATGCGGCGATCCGCGAGTCCATCCTCAAGGCGCGCAAGCGGCTGGACAAGCTGGGGGTGCCCGATGCGGTGCTCGAGGCCGCCGCCACGCTGTGTTCGCGACTCGGCACCGACGGCCTGCGCGGCGAACTCACCCTCATGCGTGCCGCCCGCGCGCGCGCCGCGCTGGATGGTGCGCGCCATATGCGTACCGAGCATCTGGTGGCCATCGCGCCGATGGTTCTGCGCCACCGTCTGCGTCGCGACCCGCTCGACGAGACCGGCTCCGGGGTGCGCGTCGAGCGCGCCATCGACGAGTTGTTCGGCGCGGAGCCCGTTGCGGCGTGAACGCCCTGAACGAGGCTGCGCAGCTCGACGGCCGCCCCGCCGAAGGTGCCGTCGTCGACGACCCAGCGGTCCGTGCCGCCGAGATCTGGGGTCGCGCCATTCACGCGGCTGCGCTGTTTGCCATTGAACCGCCCGCGCTCGGCGGTGTGTGGCTCAAGGCCGGTTCGGGTCCGGTGCGCGAGCGCTGGCTCGGCCTGTTGGAGGCGCTGCTGCCTGTTGACATGCCGCGCCGGCGCATCCCGCTCAATATCCCGGACGAGCGCCTGCTCGGCGGCCTCGACCTCGCCGCCACCCTGCGAATAGGGCGACCGGTCGCTCAGCGCGGTGTGCTCGCCGAAGCGCACGGTGGCGTCGTGACGTTGGCGATGGCCGAGCGGGTGTCCGCCGCCACCGCCACCCGCCTCGCGCAGGTCATCGATGGTGGCGAGGTGCGGGTCGCCCGCGACGGCATCGACAGCCTGCTGCCGGCGCGTGTCGGTCTGGTCGCGTTGGATGAGTCCGCCCGCGACGACGAACCGCCCGCCACCGTGCTTACCGAGCGTCTCGGCCTCATCATCGCGCTCGACAGCCTTCTGCCGAGCCTGTGTGAGGCCCCGCCGGCTGACGAGTTACGCGACTGGCAGCGCGACATCGCCGCTGCCCGCAAGGTCTGGCGCGAGGTGAGTTGTGGCGACGAGGTTCTGCCGGCGCTGTGCGGCACAGCCGCAGCGCTCGGTGTCGATTCGCCGCGATTCGGTCTCGCTGCCTTCAACCTCGCGCGCATGGTTGCTGCCCTCGACGGCCGCGACGAGGTCGACGGCGACGACTGCACCCTCGCCGTGAGATTGGTCATCGCGCCGCGCGCGACCCGCCTCCCGCCGCAGCCGAGCGAGGACTTGCCGCCCGAGCAAGCTCCAGCGCCGCCGAGCGACCAGCATTCGCCACCGGATCAGGACCCGCCGGAGGATGACCCCGACAACATCCCGGACAAAGCGCTCGAGGACACCGTGCTGGAAGCGGCACGGGCGGCGATCCCTGATGGCCTGTTGGCCATGCTTCAGGCTTCGCTGTTGTTGGGCCGTACCCGCAGCAACGGCAAATCTGGTGCGGCGCAGACCAACTACCGGCGCGGCCGACCGACGGGCTCGCGGCGCGGCAGCCTGCGCCCGGGCATCCGCCTCAACGTCATCGACACCCTTCGCAACGCCGCGCCCTGGCAACCGCTGCGTCGTCGCGAACGCGCGGCGGCCGGCTTGCCACTGCGCAGCCGCGTCCTGATCCGCCCCGATGATTTCCAGGTGACGCGCTACCAACAGCGCAGCGAGACCACCACCTTGTTCGTGGTGGACGCGAGCGGGTCGGCGGCGCTGCATCGTCTCGCCGAAGCCAAGGGCGCAGTCGAGTTGCTCCTGGCCGATTGCTACGTGCGCCGCGACCGCGTCGCGTTGATGGCCTTCCGTGGCAGAAGCTGCGATCTCATCCTGCCGCCAACACGTTCACTGACCCGCGCCAAACGCAGTCTGGCCGGTCTGCCCGGCGGCGGTGGTACGCCGCTGGCGACCGCCATCGACTCGGCGCAACAACTCTATGAGCAGCTCTCAAGGCGCGGTGACAGTGTGGTCGTCGTGCTGCTGACCGATGGCCGCGGCAACCTCGACCGCGAAGGCAAGCCGGGCCGGGCGCAGGCAGAGGCCGATGCACTCGCCGCCGCGCGACGTGCGCGCATCACCGGCATGGCCAGTGTGCTGGTCGACACCTCGCCGCAGCCCTCACCCAATGGCCGGCGTCTCGCGCTGGAACTGGGTGCCCTCTACCAGCCGCTCCCGCATGCCGACAGCCGAACCGTGGGCGCACGCATCGGCGCGAGCGTGGCGGCGCTGTTGGCGCGCGCCTAAGCCACCCCAAGTGCGTCGAGGATCACCCGCGCAGCCCGTTCTGGCTCTGTCTCATGCATGAGGTGGCCTGCGCTCCAGCGCTCGACCTTGGCTTCCGGCAGATAGCGCCGGATCACTTGCAGCAGCGGTTCGGGTGGCACCCACGCATCGAGGTCGCCGACCACCAGACTCACCGGTGTCGCGAGTCCGACCGCGTCCTCAAGCAAAACGGGCAGGTCCGACGCCGCCATGAAGTTCATCGCACCGCGAACGTGTGCGCTCTCGGCAAAAAGGGTCCGGTAGCGGCGCTTCTGTTCCTCGCCGAGGATCGACGCAGTCGAGTCGAGCAGGCGATCGACCATACCGCTCGGGCCGATGGTCGCGGCCAGCAGTGAGGCCATAGGGCCGGAGGTCGCCAACGGGTTCACCAGCGGCCCCAGGAACAGCGCGTAGGCCGGCGGTGGCGGTATCAGCGAAGGTGCGAAGCCCACCAGCGACCCGGCACAGTGCTGCCCGAGCAGCGACCAGCGCAGCGCCAGCGGGAAGCCAGCCGAGTGGCCTGCCACCAGCGCCGGACTGCCGAGGCCGAGCACGTCGATGAGCACATCGAGCTGCTGCGCGATGCTGGCCAGATCGAGCCTGGCGTAGTCCGCTCCACGGGTGAAGCCGTGGCCCGGCAGGTCGACGGCCAGCAGTCGGACCTGCGGACGCAGCAGTGGCCAGATCGGCGACCAGCTGTGCACCGAGGCGCCAGTGCCGTGCAAGAGCACCACCAACGGTCCCTCGCCGTCGATCTGGACATGCCAATCGAGGCCCGAGGCGCGTACCCGTCTGCTGCGGTCGCGGTTGGGCCAGTCGGCAGGAATGTCGTCGGCGGGGCGGAGGGTCATGGGCGTCCTGATGGTGTCGGTTGACTCGTGCACTTGAGGTGTCTATTGTGACTGACACTTGAGGCGTCAGAAAAATCTTGCACATCACCGCGGAACAGCCGCGATGGCGGGGGAGGGCAGCATGGATGCACAACTGCGGATCGAGCAGGCAATTGATGCCGCATTGCGGCTCGGCGAGTCTACGGCAGCGCCGTCGCGCTTGGTGGCAGCGACCCGTCATGCCGTGTTCCCCGGCGGTGCGCGCATCCGGCCACGCCTCTGCCTGGCGGTGGCCTGGGCTTGCGGTGACGACCGGCCGGCGCTTGCCGATTCAGCCGCCGTGGCCATCGAGCTGTTGCACTGCGCGTCCTTGGTTCATGACGACCTGCCCTGCTTCGACGACGCTGCGATGCGCCGCGGCCAGGCTTCGGTCCATGCCGCGTTCGGCGAGCGCCTCGCGGTGCTGGTCGGTGACGCGCTCATCGTGCTGGCCTTCCGGGCGCTGGCCGAGGCCGGTCGCCACGCGCCGGAACGGCTCGGTCGCCTGATCGCCACCGTGGCCGATGGTGTGGGTTCGCCCGAGGGCATCGTCGCGGGTCAGGCATGGGAGTGCGAGCCGAGAGCCGATCTGGCGACCTATCAGCGCGCCAAGACGGGTGCCTTGTTCGCTGCGGCCACCGCCGCCGGGGCGCAGGCGGCCGGCCACGATCCCGAAGCGTGGCGGAGCCTGGGCGACTGGCTCGGCGAGGCCTACCAGGTCGCCGACGACATCCGCGACGTGATGGCCGATCCGGTGTGGCTGGGCAAGCCTACCGGTCGTGACGAGGACCTCGACCGCATGAGTTCGGCCCGTTCCCTCGGCCTGCCAGGCGCTGTCGCCCACTTTGACCAGCTGCTCGACCGCGCTGTGCAGTCGATCCCTGACTGCCGCGGTGCGGCCGCTCTGCGCGCGCTCGTGCAGTCCGAGTCGGAGCGTCTGGTGCCCAAGGCATGGGTCAGCCGCATCCGCTCCGGCCAGCCGGCAGTCGCGCAGGTCGGCGGCTGAGGCTGTCCCCGATCCCTGATTGGTCGAGGAGACCCCCTATGGCCCAGACGATGTCTCTGTCTCTGACCGATCGTTTCTTTGCTTGGCGCGACCGTGTCGTCGCTAGTCCGGGCTTCCAGCGTTGGGCCGCGGCCTTCCCCTTGACTCGGCCGATCGCGCGCCGCCAAGCCTCGCAGCTGTTCGACCTGGTGGCCGGCTTCGTCTACAGCCAGGTGCTGCTGGCCTGCGTCCGCATGCGCGTGTTCGACATCCTCGCCGAGGGTCCGCAGAGCGTCACCACGTTGGCGCATCGTTTGGACCTCTCGGAGAACTCGGCGCAGCGGTTGTTGGCTGCCGCCGCGTCGCTGGAGCTGCTGGCCCGCCGCAGCGACGGCCGTTACGCGCTCGGACAACTCGGTGCGGTGATGGTCGGCAACCGGGCAGTCGCCGCGATGGTCGAGCATCACGCCTCGGTCTACATGGACCTGTCGGACCCGGTGGCGCTCCTGCGACGCGATTCGCCGACCCGCCTGGCCGGCTACTGGGCGTATGCCGGCGATGAGGGCAGTGAGTCCGCGCGTCGGCTGACGGCCGAGCAGGTGGCTGAGTATTCGGCGCTGATGTCGGCGTCGCAACCGCTGGTCGCAGACCAGATCATCGACGCCTACGACCTCGGCCGGCATCGCTGTCTGCTTGACGTCGGCGGTGGCGAGGGCACCTTCCTCTGCCAGGTGGCGCGCCGTGTCAACGGGCTCCAGCTGCAGCTGTTCGACCTGCCGGCCGTGGCAGAGCGTGCCCGACACCGTTTTGACGCCCAAGGCATCGGCCACCGCGCGACTGCGCACGGTGGCAGCTTCTTTGACGACCCGCTGCCAACCGGCGCGGATCTTGCCTCGCTGGTACGCGTCATCTACGACCACGACGACGCGCATGCGCTAAAGATCCTGCGTGCGGTTCGCCGTGCCTTGCCTGATGACGGCACGTTGATCCTTGCCGAACCGATGGCAGGGACCCCCGGCGCCGAGGCGATGGGCGACGCCTACTTCGGTTTCTACCTGCTCGCCATGGGCAAGGGCGAGGCGCGCACGCCGGATCAACTTAGCGCGCTGCTACGCGAGGCGGGTTTTCAAAGGCTCCGAGTGCTGTCCACCCACCTTCCACTACAGACCCGGGTCATCGTTGCAAGGCCTTGATCGCGCAGCAACCTCGAAACAGTCAAAAAGATTTTCCTTGACTCGATGGTTCGTAGGCTTACGATTGCACTATGTCAGTGCAAGTTGACAATTAAAAAGTACATATAAGATGACACCTGAAGTCGCCTTGAACGCCACGGCAGTCGTGCTGGAGCAGCCCGAAAGGGTGGTCCTCAGCCGTCTGCCGCTCACGCCCGCCACCGAGCGGGACGTGGTGGTGGACATCGCTTTCAGTGGCATCAGCACCGGCACCGAGAAGCTCCTCTGGTCGGGTCGCATGCCGCAGTTCCCGGGCATGGGCTACCCGCTGGTGCCGGGCTACGAGTCGGTCGGCACCGTGGTCAGCGCCGGGCGCGAGTCCGGCTTCCGCAATGGCGAGACGGTATTCGTGCCGGGCGCCAAGTGCTTCGGCGACGTGCGCGGCCTGTTCGGTGGTGCCGCCTCCCGCGTGGTGGTGCCTGGTGAACGCATCCTCGCCATCGACGAGCATCTCGGTGAACGCGGCGTGTTGTTCGCGCTGGCTGCGACCGCGCTCCACGTGACCAACGTGCCCGGGGCGGTACAGCCCGACCTCATCGTCGGCCATGGCGTACTCGGCCGCATGATCGCCCGCATCGCGGTGGCCCATGGTGCCAGCCCGGTGGTCTGGGAGACCAACGCCACCCGTCGCGACGGCGCCACTGGCTACGCGGTGGTCGATCCTGCCGAAGACAGCCGCCGCGACTACCGCAGCATCTGCGACGTCAGTGGTGCTGTCGGCCTGCTCGACACCTTGGTTTCGCGCCTCGCCCCGGGTGGCGAGATCGTCCTCGCCGGTTTCTACGACGAACCGCTCAGCTTCACCTTCCCGCCCGCCTTCATGCGTGAAGCGCGTCTGCGCATCGCCGCGCAATGGCAGCCGGCCGATCTGCTCAAGGTCCGCGAGATGGTGGCTGACAGCCGTCTGTCGCTCGACGGGCTGATCTCTCACCGCAGTGACCCCCACCACGCCGAACACGCCTACAGCATGGCGTTCGGTGATCCCGACTGCCTGAAGATGGTCCTCGACTGGAGACACCTGCAATGAGCCAATCCTGCGCTACCGGCACCGCATCGCCGGTGCAGTTCAACAAGCAGGCGCTGCGCGCCGAAGCGGCCCAGGAGCCGGATCCGGTCCATACCGGCGAGGTCAAGAGCGAGACGCAGATCATCGCCATCTACGGCAAAGGCGGCATCGGCAAGAGCTTCACGCTGGCCAACCTCAGCTACATGATGGCGCAGCAGGGCAAGAAGGTTCTGCTGATCGGCTGCGACCCCAAGTCCGACACCACCAGCCTGCTGTTCGGTGGACGCGCCACGCCGACCATCATCGAGACCAGCTCGAAAAAGAAGCTGGCCGGCGAGACGGTGACCATCAGCGATGTCTGCTTCAAGCGCGATGGCGTGTTCGCGATGGAGCTCGGTGGCCCCGAGGTCGGCCGCGGATGTGGTGGGCGCGGCATCATCCACGGATTCGAGACGCTCGAGAAGCTCGGCTTCCACGACTGGGGCTTCGATTACGTCCTGCTCGACTTCCTCGGTGATGTGGTCTGTGGCGGCTTCGGTCTGCCGATCGCCCGCGACATGTGTCAGAAGGTCATCGTCGTCGGCTCCAACGACCTGCAATCGCTCTACGTCGCCAACAACGTCTGCTCGGCGGTCGAATACTTCCGCAAGCTGGGTGGCAACGTCGGCGTCGCCGGCATGGTCATCAACAAGGACGACGGCACCGGCGAGGCGCAGGCCTTTGCCGATCGCGCCGGCATCCCGGTTCTGGCCTCGATCCCCGCTCATGAGGATATCCGCCGCAAGAGCGCCAGCTACGAGATCATCGGCAAGCCTGATGGCGAGTGGGGCCCGTTGTTCGCCGGTCTCGCCACCAATGTCGCCGAGGCGCCGCCGCAGCGCCCGACCCCGCTGACCCAAGACGAGCTGCTTGGCCTCTTCTCGGCCGACCACACCGGCCGCGACGTGGTGCTCGAGCCGGCCACCGTGTGCGACATGCTCGGCCGCGAGGACATCGCCCGCGAATCTCTCGAAGTCATCTACGACGAGGCCTGAGGTGAACGATCCGCGCCCGCCCGAGCCTCTGTCTGATTTGGCCAAGCCTGACGCCACCCAGGGTGACGGCCTCGGCTGCCATTCAGGACGTGACCAGATGCTGGCGGCTGCGCAGCAGGCCGGCAAGAGCGAGGTCCTCGAGCAATACGCTCGTGACTATCCGCTTGCGCCCGAGGCCGGTCCGCACGACCAGCCGCAGAGCATGTGTCCAGCTTTCGGTTCACTGCGTGTCGGCCTGCGCATGCGCCGCACGGCGACCATCCTCAGCGGTTCGGCGTGCTGCGTCTACGGTCTGACCTTCACCAGCCACTTCTACGGCGCGCGTCGCAGCGTCGGCTACGTCCCGTTCAATTCCGAGACGCTGGTCACCGGCAAGCTGTTCGAAGACATCCGCGACGCTGTCCACAAGGAAGCCGATCCGGACAAGTACGACGCTGTCGTCATCATCAACCTGTGCGTGCCGACGGCCAGCGGCGTGCCGCTGCAGTTGCTGCCCAAGCAGATCAATGGCGTGCGCGTCATCGGCATCGACGTGCCCGGGTTCGGTGTGCCGACCCACGCGGAGGCTAAGGATGTGCTGGCCGGCGCGATGTTGCGCTATGCCCGCGAGGAGGTTCTGGCTGGTCCCGTCGCAGCGCCGCGCAACGGCCGGTCGCAATTGCCCACTGTCACGTTGCTCGGCGAGATGTTTCCCGCCGATCCGGTCGGTATCGGCATGATGCTGGCGCCGATGGGCTTGGCTGCCGGTCCGGTGGTGCCGACCCGCGAGTGGCGCGAGCTCTACGCCGCGCTCGACTGTGCCGCGGTTGCCGCCATCCACCCCTTCTACACCGCGTCGATCCGCGAGTTCGAGGCCGCCGTGCGGCCCATCGTCGGCTCGGCGCCTGTCGGCTTTGAGGGCACCGAGGCATGGCTGCAGGCCATCGGCGTCGCGGCCAACGTAGCGCAGGCGCGCATCGACGCGGCCAAGAACGCCATGCTGCCGGCGATCCGTGGCGTGCTCGCAAAGACGCCGATCAAGGGCCGTATCACGCTCTCGGGCTATGAGGGTTCGGAACTGCTGGTGGCGCGCCTGCTCGTCGAGTCCGGCGCCGACGTGCGCTACGTCGGTAGCGCCTGCCCGCGCACGTCATGGAGCGATGCCGACCGCGAATGGCTCGAGGCCAAGGGCGTGCAGGTGCAGTTCCGCGCCTCGCTCGAGCAGGACCTTGCCGCTGTGGACGAATACCGGCCGGACCTGGCCATCGGTACGACGCCAGTCGTGCAGGCCGCCAAGCAGGCGAGCATCCCCTCGCTTTACTTCACCAACCTGATCTCCGCCCGTCCGCTGATGGGCCCGGCCGGCGCCGGCTCGCTGGCACAGGTGATCAACGCGGCGATCGCCAACAAATCACGCTTCGACACCATGAAGGCCTTCTTTGGCGATGTGGGCAGCGGCGACAAGGCCGGCGTCTGGGAAGACGTGCCGGTCGCCCACCCCGAATTCCGTCAGCAGACGCGCAAGAAGATCATCAAGCTGCAGAAGAAGCTCGAGAACGAGGCGATGGGGTCATGAGCGCCCAGCCCAACTTCGTCCTCGACCACGACCGCGCCGGTGGCTACTGGGGCTCGGTCTACGTGTTCACCGCGATCAAGGGCCTGCAGGTCGTCATCGACGGGCCGGTCGGCTGCGAGAACCTGCCGGTGACCTCGGTGCTGCACTACACCGATGCGCTGCCGCCGCATGAGCTGCCGATCGTCGTCACCGGGCTCGCCGAAGAAGAACTCGGTCAGCATGGAACCGAAGGCGCGATGAAGCGCGCCCACGGCGTGCTCGACCCGGACCTGCCGAGCGTGGTCGTGACAGGCTCCATCGCCGAGATGATCGGGGGGGGCGTGACACCCGAAGGCACCGGCATCCAGCGCTTCCTGCCGCGCACCATCGACGAGGACCAGTGGCAATGCGCCAACCGCGCCATGTACTGGCTGTGGTCCGAATACGGCATGAAGAAGATCCCGACGCGCAAGCCGCTCGCTGAGCGTGAGCCGGGCGAGAAGCCACGCGTCAACATCATCGGGCCCTGCTACGGCGTCTTCAACATGGCCAGCGACCTCGCCGAGATCCGCCGCCTTGTTGAGGGCATCGGCGCCGAGGTCAACATGGTCTTCCCGCTGGGCAGCCACCTCGCCGAGGTGTCGCGCCTGGTCGAGGCCGACGTCAACATCTGCCTGTACCGCGAGTTCGGCCGCATGCTCTGCGAGGCGCTCGAGCGCCCCTACCTGCAAGCGCCGATCGGCTTGCACAGCACGACGCGTTTCCTGCGCACTCTCGGCGCTTTGCTGTGCGTAGACCCTGAGCCCTTCATCGAGCGCGAGAAGCACACCACCATCAAGCCGGTGTGGGACCTCTGGCGTTCGGTGACGCAGGACTTCTTCGGCACCGCGAGCTTCGGCATCGTCGCCACCGAGACCTATGCGCGCGGCGTGCGCCGTTTCCTCGAAGATGAGCTCGGCATGCCCTGTAACTTCGCCGTGGCCCGCAAGCCCGGCGAGAAGACCGATAACGCCGCCATCCGCGAACTGGTCCAGGCCAAGACGCCGCTGGTGCTGTTCGGCTCCTACAACGAGCGCATGTACCTCGCCGAGGTTGGGGGCCGCGCGACCTACATTCCCGCCTCCCTGCCCGGCGCCATCGTGCGCCGTCACACAGGCACGCCGTACATGGGCTACTCGGGCGCCACCTACATC
>DALYGT010000014.1:0-11952 GCA_031971375.1 Burkholderiales bacterium
GAAAGCTGGTCGCGGAACACCGCAGCCTGCTCGTATTCCATCGCCTCGGCGGCAGCGACCATGCGCGCCTCTATCGCGGCTGTCACCTCGTCGGCCTTGCCCTCGAGGAACATCGCCGCGGCATTGGCGTCGGCGGCGTAGCCCTCCGGCGTGATCAGGTCGACGCAGGGGCCGCTGCAACGCTTGATCTGGTAGAGCAGGCACGGCCGCGAGCGGTGCGCCATGACGTTGTCGGTGCAGGTGCGCAGGCGGAACACGCGCTGCAGCAGTTGCAGGCTTTGCCGCACCGCGCCGGCGCTGGCAAACGGGCCAAAGAAGCGGGCGCGCCGGTCGGGTATGCCGCGGAAGCGCCCCAGACGCGGGAAGCGGTGCTCGCTAAAGACGATATATGGGTAGGATTTATCGTCACGAAACAATATGTTGTACTTCGGACTTAAACCTTTGATGAGGTTGTTCTCGAGCAGCAGCGCCTCGTTCTCCGAGCGCGTCACGGTGATCTCCACCGCCACGATCTGCTCGACCATGCGCGCGATGCGTGGGCCGTGTCCGGATTTCTGGAAATACGTGGTGACGCGCTTCTTCAGGTCGCGCGCCTTGCCGACGTAGAGGACGCTGCCGTCTTCGCCGATCATGCGGTAGACGCCCGGCTCGCTCGGCAGGGTACCGAGGCCGGTCGCCGGGTCGATGCGCGCCTGCGCCTCGAACACAGCGCCGCTGTCGCAGGCGACCCATCCTGCCTTTGCTGCGGCGCCGGTCTCGTCACCCGGCGCAGCGCCAAGATCGGTGGCCGTGCGCGCGGCCCCGTGCGCGCCCTCTCCCGCAGCATCCTCGGGACGCGGCAGGCGCGTGTAGCTGCGTTTGGCGCTCGCAGGGTCGCGCGGCCGTGTGCGTACCATCAGGCGCACACCCTGTCGGGAGGCGTAGAACCGAGATGCGCCCGTGCCGCTGCGAACACCGCCGCGAACATCTCGGGTGTCAGGCGCCGGGTCGATGTGTTGTAGCGGCTGCAGTGGTAGCTGTCGAGCAGCAAACGGCCGTCGGGGAGCATGTGGCGCGCGCCATGACCGAAGCCGTAAGCCGCACGCCGCAGACCCAGCGCGTCGAGCACCGCCTGGTGTGCGATGGTGCCGAGCGCAATCACCACCCCTTCAGCCGGGTGGGCGGCGAGGTCGTGCGCGAGGTATGCATTGCAGCGGCGGACCTCGTCGGGGACCGGCTTGTTCTCCGGCGGCACACAACGCACCGCGTTGCTGATGCGCGCATCGATCAGTCGCAGCCCGTCGGACGTGTGTTCCGACACTGACGCACTGGCAAAGCCGTGGTCGAAAAGGGTCTGGTAGAGCAGGATGCCGGCGTGGTCGCCGGTGAACGGGCGTCCGGTGCGGTTGGCCCCATGCAGACCCGGCGCCAGACCCACCACCAGCAGGCGCGCACCGTTGTCACCAAAAGCCGGCACCGGCGCGTTGTGATAGCCGGGCAGCGCGGTCCGCTGCTCGACGAGGAAGCGCGCAAGGCGCGGACAGGCAGCGCAGCCAGGATCGAACGCTCGGCCTTGCGGAACCGTCCCGGGCAGCGGTCCGGCGTCGCTAGCAGCGGTGCTGGCGTCAGATATGGCGCGGGTGGCCATCGGCTAGGGACGGACTGCGCGACTCAAGGCGCCTCACCCACTGCCGGACCGGCGGCAAACACCGACGCCCGTCCGCCGAGGCGCTGCACGCTCGCCAGCGCCAACTGGTACTGCATGTCGTTTGCCAGCTCGGGCCAGCGGGGCGCGGCACTGCGCGCGGTCATGTTGCCGATACGCCGCATCGAATCGGCGCAGACCTGTGGTCGCCAGCCATCGAGCACGCGGTCGACGCTGCCGGGGTCGTTGCAGACCAGCACCATGTCGCAGCCGGCCGCATAGGCGGCGTCGGCGCGCGCGACGATGTCGCCCACCCCATGCGCGCCCTTCATCGACAGGTCGTCGCTGAACACCGCGCCGTCAAAACCCAGACGCTCGCGCAGCACGGTCTGCAGCCAGAACGGCGAGAAGCCCGCTGGCAAAGCATCGACCGCCGGGTAAAGCAGGTGCGCCGGCATCACCGAACCGAGCCCCTGGTCGACCAAGCGGGCGAACGGTGCGATATCCGCAACCAGCAGTTCGTCGTAAGTGCGCGGGTCCTCCGGGAGCGCGTGGTGGCTGTCGGCCACGGCCCAGCCATGCCCCGGGAAGTGCTTGCCGCAGCTGCCCATGCCGCGCGCCGCGAGGCCGCGGATGAGCGCGCCGGCTACACCCGTGACGCACGCAGGGTCGCGCCCGAAACTGCGGTCGCCGATGATCTCCGAGTGCCCCCAGTCCAGATCCAGCACCGGCGTAAAACTCAGGTCTACACCGACCGCGCGCAGTTCTGCAGCGAGCACGACACCGGTGTCGAACGCCAGTGCTGTGGCGGCGGCCGGCTCTTCCACCCACATCTGGCCAAGCAGTCGCATCGCCGGGATGTGCGTGAAGTCGTCGCGGAAGCGCTGTACGCGCCCGCCCTCGTGGTCGACGGCGATGAGCAACTCGGGCTCACGCAGGGCACGGATGCTGGCAACCAGGGCAGCGACCTGCTCGCGACTCTCGTAATTGCGGCGGAACAGGATCACGCCGCCGACCAGCGGATGACACAGCCGCTCTGCCTCGGTCACCGTCAGGTGGAGCCCGGCGACGTCGGCCATGAGGGGACCAAGAGGCTGTTGCAGGCGACTCATGCGGCCTTCTGCAGCACGCACACCGAGACCGCCATGCTGCGTTCGTCGCTGATGCTGAGGTGATGCGAGACCACGCCACGCGCGGCGATGAAGGCCTCAAGCTCAGGCGCCAGCCGCAGCGACGGTCGCCCGAAGTCGTCATGGTCGATGGCGATGTTCGCCAGCGTCGCCGGCGGCCGGATACCGGTGCCAAGCGCCTTGGCAAAGGCTTCCTTGGCGGCAAAGCGTTTGGCCAAAAAGCGCGGCGGCTGCGCCGCGGCCTCGAACTCGGACCACTCGGAGTCGGCAAGGATGCGCCGGGCAAAGCGCGCCCCGAAGCGCTGCCAGGCGCGTTCCATGCGCTCGATCTCGACCACGTCCTGACCGATGCCGTAGATCACGGCGTCACGCGCCTCGCGCGGCGACCATCGCCGCCTTCATCTGCCTGACGGCCGTATCCAACCCGACAAACACAGCGTCGCCGATCAGCGCATGGCCGATATTGAGCTCCTCCATCTGCGCGATGGCGGCGATCGGCGCGACGTTGGTGAGGTTGAGGCCGTGGCCGGCGTTCACCGCGAGACCCAGCGCCGCGCCGTATTCGGCGGCATGGCGGATGCGCTCGAGCTCAGCCTGCTGCGCCGGGCCATGCGTGTCGGCGTAATGCCCGGTGTGGATCTCGATCACCGGCGCGCCGACCTCTGCCGCCGCGGCGATCTGCGCCTCGTCCGGCGCGATGAAGAGCGAGACGCGGATGCCGGCATCGGCCAGACGGCGCACCGCCGACGCCACACGATCACGCTGCCCGACGACCTCGAGCCCGCCCTCTGTGGTGCGCTCCTCGCGCCGCTCGGGCACGATGCAAACGTCCTGCGGCATCACGTCGAGCGCAATGCCGATCATCTCCTCGGTCAGCGCCATCTCCAGGTTCATGCGAGTCTGCAAGAGCGGCCGCAGCGCGTAGACATCATGGTCCTGGATATGCCTGCGGTCTTCGCGCAGATGCAGGGTGATGAGGTCGGCGCCGGCCTGCTCGCACAGCAGCGCCGCTTCTACCGGACTGGGGTAGGCCGTGCCACGTGCTTGGCGCAGGGTGGCGACATGGTCGATGTTGACACCGAGGCGGAGGGGATCAAGGGGCATATCAGAAGGCGATCTGGTCGAGGTGTCACACGGGTGTCGGCGTGCCGCAATCTTAGCCTGCCCCGCAGCCGCCTGCCCTGCTGCGGGTCCCGCCCGAGACGGTGCCTAGTCCTGGAACGGGGCCAGCATGTCGCGCGACAACAGCGGGCGGTCACCCAGGTAATACCCCAGTGCGACCCGCAACAGGCGCAGCGCCTCGCGGCGGGTGGTGGCGTCGGCATAGTCGCCAGCCTGCATGGCGAGCAGCGTCGAGCCGCTGACCTGCGCACCGGGCAGAGCCACGGTGTCAGCCATGTCGCCGATGTCGCGCTCGGCATGGCGCCCCGCCGAAGCAATCCCACCCTCCCCGGCCTCCAGTCGCACCAATCCACGCTCCGGCAGATAGCGATAGCGGCCCTCGCCCACCACTCCTGCGCCTCCGCCAGCCTCGTGCATGAGGTCCACGGCGTAGCCCAGATCGGCAAGCAATGCGAGCTCGAAGGGCCGCAGAACCGCATCCACCCGCTCGGCATTTGGCAATCCAGCCAACGCCAGCTCGTAGGCCGCGAACACGCGCGGGTGGGGGTCCTCGCGCGGCAGCAGGCGCACCAGAAGTTCGTTGAGATAGAAGCCACAGATCAACGCACGGCCACCCAGCCCGGGCGTCATCGCCAGCCATTCGGCGCCATGCAGGGTCTTGACCTCGCCCTTGCCGAACCACGACAGGCTGACGCGCTGAAACGGCAGCAACACGCCGCGCAGCGCCGACGCCGGCCGCCGCGCACCACGTGCTGCCAGACTGACCCGCCCGTGCTCCGCCGTGAAGGCATCGACCAGCAGGCTGGTCTCGCGGAACGGCAGTGTGTGCAGCACATACGCCTCGACATCGTCGATGCGGTTGCCACGCGAGGGCCGTCCGGCACTGGGGTCCATGAGTCCGCTGGCGCTTTTCCGATGCTGCGCGCGACCGGGGGCAGTCGCTACTCGTAGCCCAACTGTCGCAGGGTCGAGGCGTCCTCCGCCCAACCGCTGCGCACCTTGACCCAGACCTCGAGGAACACCTTGCAGCCGAGCAGCTTCTCCATGTCGGCGCGCGCCACCGAGGCGATCTGCTTGAGGTGCTCGCCACCGCGACCGATCAGCATGCCCTTGTGCGCGGCCTTGTCGACGAGGATGGCAGCGTGCACGCGTACCAGGTTGTCGAGTTCTTCGTACTTCTCGATGACCACCGTGGTGCCGTAGGGCACCTCGTCGCCGGTCATGCGGAACACCTTCTCGCGCAGTAGCTCCGCCACCAGGAAGCGCGATGTGCGGTCGGTGAGGTCATCCGGGCCGAACATCGGCTCGCTCTCCGGCAGGTGCGGTGCCAGCACGTCGAGCAAGGTGTCGGTCTGCGTGCCCTGCTGCGCCGACACCGGGACGATGTCGGCAAAGGTGAATCTCCCGGCCATGGCTTCGGCAAAGGGCAGCAACCTCGCATTGTCCGGGGTGCGGTCGACCTTGTTGATGGCCAGAACGACGGGGCGATCTGACGGCAGCAGCCGCAGCACCTGCTCGTCCTCGGGGCCGAAGCGCCCGGCCTCGACCACGAACACCACCGCATCGACCTCGCCGAGTGTGGCCTTGACGGTGCGATTGAGGCTGGCGTTGAGCGCACCGCCGTGGCGCGTCTGGAAACCCGGCGTGTCGACGAACACGAACTGCGCGTCCGGCCGTGTCTGCACCCCGGTGATGCGGTGGCGCGTGGTCTGCGGCTTGCGCGAGGTGATCGAAACCTTCTGGCCGATGAGGCGGTTCATCAGCGTCGACTTGCCCACGTTCGGCCGACCGACGATGGCGACAAAGCCACAGCGGATCACGGCGCCCACGCTTGATGTGTCTGCCGCGCTCACGCCCAACCCGTCGCGGCGCGCAACTCGGCCATCACCACCACCGCCGCGGCCTGCTCGGCGGCGCGCCGGCTCGGCCCGCTGCCCATGCCGGCGAGATCCTGCGCGGCGACCCGGCACATCACCGTGAACACCTGCTGTGGGCCGCTGCCGCTGTTCGCCACCACCGTGTAATCAGGCGGTGGCTGACGATGCGCCTGCAGCAACTCCTGCAGGGCGGTCTTGGCGTCCTTCTCCACCGCGCCGAGGTCGGGCGCGGCGAGATGCGTGGCGAACAGGCGCTCGACCACGCGGCTCGACGCGTCATAACCACCGTCAAGGTGCACGGCACCGATCACCGCCTCAAAAGCGTCCGCCAGCAAGGCCGCCTGCTCGCGCCCCCCAGCACGCTCCAGCCCGGTGCCCAGGTGCAGCAGCGGCGGGATGCCGAGCGTCAGCGCCAACTCGTGCAGCGACGCCTGGCAGACCAGCGCCGCACGGGTGCGGTGCAAGTCGCCCTCGCTCGCGTCCGGCAGGCGCGCCATCAGCAGCGGCGAGAGCACGCAGTCGATCACCGCATCGCCAAGGAATTCGAGCCGCTCATTGTGATCGGTGCCGTAGCTGCGGTGCGTCAAGGCCTGGCGCAACAGCGCCGGGTCGGCAAACGTGTAGCCGAGGCGTGTCTGCAGTGCGTCGACCCCGGCCACCACGGGCGCTGCGCTCAATCCACCGCCTGACCGATGCGGTCGAAGCGGCCGAAGTTCCACCAGATCATGAAGGCTTTGCCGACGATGTTCTGGTCTGGCACGAATCCCCAGTAGCGGCTGTCGCTCGACGCATCGCGGTTGTCGCCCATCATGAAGTAGTGCCCCTCGGGGACTTTGCACTCGAATCCGTCATGGCGGTAGGTGCATTGCTTGACGTACTCGAACTGGCGCACCTGGCTGAGCAGGATGGTCGGCTGCTGCGGCCGCACCAGGACATCGTGGTGATGCTCGCCGGTCTGCGAGGCGTACCGCTGCGAAGCGACAAAATCAGCCCCGGCGTCGATGTCGATGTACTCGCCCTTCTCCGTCATCGGCACGTCCTTGCCGTTGATGGTCAGACGCTTGTCGCGGTAGGCCACGGTATCGCCCGGCACGCCGACGATGCGCTTGATGTAGTCGACGCGGGTGTCCTCCGGGTAACGGAACACCATGACGTCGCCACGCTGCGGCTCACCGATGTCGATGACCTTGCGGTTGATGATGGGCAGGCGGATGCCGTAGGCGAACTTGTTGACGAGGATGAAATCGCCCACCAGCAGGCTCGGGATCATCGAGCCGGAGGGGATGCGGAAGGGCTCGAACAGAAAACTGCGCAGCACGAACACGGCGAGGATGACCGGCAGGAAGCTCTTGGGATACTCGATCCACCACGGCTCAGCGTGCCCCTCCTGCCGCATGTGGCGGAAAAACAGCTTGTCGAGCGCCCACACTGTGGCGCAAACGACTAGCAGAACAAATAGAAGCAGCGCGAAGTTCATTTGCCATCCACTTGTAATATCGCAAGAAACGCCTCTTGCGGGATCTCGACGTTGCCGACCTGCTTCATGCGCTTCTTGCCGGCCTTCTGCTTCTCGAGCAGCTTGCGCTTGCGGGAGACGTCACCACCGTAGCACTTGGCCAGCACGTTCTTGCGCAGCGCCTTGATCGTCTCGCGGGCGATGATGTGGCTGCCGATGGCCGCCTGCACCGCGATGTCGAACATCTGGCGCGGGATCAGTTCGCGCATCTTCGAGGCCAGCTCGCGGCCACGGTACTGGCTCGAGGCGCGGTGCACGATCAGCGACAGCGCGTCGACCTTCTCGCCATTGACGAGGATGTCGAGCTTGATCAGATCGGCCGGGCGGAACTCCTTGAACTCGTAGTCGAGCGAGGCGTAGCCGCGCGAGGTCGACTTGAGCTTGTCGAAGAAGTCCATCACCACCTCGTTGAGCGGCAGGTCGTACTTCACCATCACCTGCCGGCCGAGGTATTTCATGTCCAATTGCGCACCACGCTTGAGATTGCACAGCGTGATGACGTTGCCGAGGTATTCGTCGGGCACCAGGATAGTCGCCGTGATGATCGGCTCGCGGATCTCGACCACCTTGGTCGTCTCCGGGAGTTTGGAGGGGTTCTCAACGATCACGGTCGAGCCGTCCTTCATCACCACCTCGTACTCCACCGTCGGCGCGGTGGTGATGAGGTCCTGGTCGAACTCGCGCTCGAGCCGCTCCTGGATGATGTCGAGGTGGAGCAGGCCAAGAAAGCCGCAGCGGAAGCCGAAGCCGAGCGCCTGCGAGGTCTCCGGCTCGAACTTGAGGCTGGCGTCGTTCAACTGCAACTTGGTCAGCGCGTCGCGCAGCGAATCGTAGTCGTGGGACTCGACCGGATACAGCCCGGCGAACACCTGCGGCTGGATCTCCTTGAAGCCCTCCAGCGGCTCGGCAGCCGGGTTGGCGGCCAGGGTGATGGTGTCACCGACCTTGGCGTGCTTGAGCTCCTTGATGCCGGCGATGATGAAGCCGACCTCGCCGGCCGACAGGCTCTCGCGCGCCAGACTCTTGGGCGTGAACACGCCGACCTGCTCGCAGCCATATTCGGCAGCAGCGGCCATCAGGCGGATGCGGTCCTTGGGACGCACCGTCCCATCCATCACGCGCACCAGCATCACCACGCCGACGTAGGCATCGAACCAGGAGTCGATGACCAGCGCCTTGAGCGGCGCCGACGCGTCGCCCTTGGGCGGCGGCACGTTGGCGATCACCGCTTCCAGCACCTCGTCGATGCCGAGACCCGTCTTGGCCGAGCAGCGCACGGCGTCGGACGCCGGGATGCCGATGATGTCCTCGACCTCGGCGATGACGCGGTCCGGCTCGGCCGAGGGCAGGTCGATCTTGTTGAGCACGGTGAGCACCTCGACGCCCTGCTCGATCGCCGTGTAGCAGTTGGCCACGGTCTGCGCCTCGACGCCCTGGCTGGCGTCGACCACCAGCAGCGCGCCCTCACAGGCGGCCAGCGAGCGGCTCACCTCGTAAGAGAAGTCGACATGGCCCGGGGTGTCGATGAGGTTGAGGCGATAGGTCTTGCCGTCGCGCGCGGTGTAGGTCAACGCGGCGGTCTGCGCCTTGATGGTGATGCCGCGCTCGCGCTCGAGGTCCATCGAGTCGAGCACCTGCGCCTCCATCTCGCGATCGGCGAGGCCGCCGCATTGCTGGATGAAGCGGTCGGCCAGCGTGCTCTTGCCGTGGTCGATGTGGGCGATGATGGAGAAGTTGCGGATCAGCTCTTGCAAGGGATCAGGCCTGCGGATTTAACCCGCCGTGGTTCAACCCGCCATTGTATCGGGCGGGCGGGTGTGCGGCCATGCGAATCTGAGTCGGCGTCGGCACCGGACGCGTGGGTCAGCCCGACAACTGCGCGACGTACAGCGCGATTACCACCAGGATGCTGATGAGCGTCCGCAGCGGCACGAACCACACCGGCAAGCCCTGCCCCGCCAACCAGCGCTGGTCGACGATCATGGCGACGATGAACGTCAGGCTCAGCAGCGTCAGGGCATCGCGGTAGGGCAGCAGCAGCGCCACCCAGGCCACCAGTGCCGGCACCACCGACCAGCCGTAGCTGCGCCACTGGGGCAATGGGTGGTCGGTGTTGTCGCGGGCAGCGGCCAGCCCCCAGTGCAGCGCGCCGACAAAACTCAGGATGACTGCGGCGTAGGCGATCAGCGCCTGCTGCACCAGCGGCGGGTTGATGCCGAAACGCGGCGCCAAGGCCAGCGCCCAGAACGGGATCAGCCCGCCGAGCGCAAGGGCACGGGCGGCGGCGGGCGCCTGGTTGAAGGCAGCGATCATGGGGTCTCCTCGTCGGGGCCGCTATTTGTCCGGGCCGCCTGCGCGACCCGCCATCGGTGCGAAGCCGGGATCGGGCACACCGGCCTCCTCGCGGTTGCGCATGAAATCAGCGGTGTTGAAGAACGCGGCGACCAGGCGCTCGCGCAGGTCGGGCTCGAGCGCGCTGTCCTGCAACGCGCGCACCATGCACGCCATCCACTGGTCGCGCTCCACCGAACCGATCGGGAACGGCATGTGCCGGCGGCGCAGCATCGGGTGGCCGTACTTTTCCACGTAGAGCGGCGGCCCGCCCATCCAGCCAGAGAGGAACAGGTAGAGCTTCTCCTTGCTGTGCGCCAGATCGGCCGGATGCAGGTGGCGGATGCGGGCAAAGGCCCCGTCCTCGTCCATCACCCGGTAGAAGCGCTCGACCAGCGCGTGGACGCCGGCGTCGCCGCCGATCAGGTCGTAGAGTGTGGTCGCGGCGTCTTGCATGGCGCCGAATCTACCGCAAACCCGGGGCCTCCACGATGGCGAGCAGCAATGCCGCCACCGCGATCGCCGGGCCGAAGGCGAACGGCTCCATCAAGCGGGCCTTTTTCGACAGGGCGAGGACAAGCCGGCCTAGCAGTGCCAGCAGCGTCGCCAGCAGATAGGTGGCGATGACGAAGGCCGGACCCCAGACCGCGCCGAGCGCCGCCAGCAGCTTCATGTCGCCCTGGCCCATGCCCTGTCGACCGCGCAGCAGAAAGTAGACATCGTTGATCAGCCGGAACGGCAGATAACCCATGATGGCGCCGTAGATGGCCACCTCCAGACCGACGGTCCGCGTCGATGCGGGGATCTGCAGCAGCAACCCGCACCACAGCATCGGCTGCGTGATGAGGTCGGGCAGCAACCTGTACTGCAGGTCGATGCGCAGCAGCGTCATCAGCGCCAGCACCCACACGCCGGCGAGCATGCCCTGGGTGCCGGTCTCGCCGAGCAAAAAGCCGATCAGCGCAGCGACGATGAAAAACGGGATGCGCTCCAGATTCTCCCGTCCACGAAGCCCCGGCACAAAGGTCCCGAGCGGCGGCATCGGCGGCAACGGCCGTCCGAGGTGGGCCGCGACGGCACGCGCGTCCTCGGCAAAGATGCGCTGCGGCAGCCAGTCACCAAGCAGCACGAAGGCGGGGGCCAACAAGCAGAGGAGCAGTGCCTCAGCCAATACCGAACACCTTGCTCAACGACATCGCCGCCGGTCCGAAGAGGATAATGATCAGAGCAGGCAACAGGCACAGCATGAGCGGCGCCATGACCTTGACCGGCAGCTTGGCGGCCTGCTCCTCGGCGCGCTGCATGCGTCGCACACGCATCGAGTCAGCGTGCACCCGCAGCGAGTCTCCGAGCGACACGCCGTAGCGCTCGGCCTGAACGATCATGGTCACCAGTTCGCGTACGTCGTCGAGCGCGGTGCGCTCGGCCAGCTCGCGCAGGGCATCGGCACGTCCGGCACCGGCGCGGATCTTCTGGTTCACCCGGTCGAGCTCGCTGGCGAGGATCGGATTGTGTCGCGCCAGCTCGCGCGCCGCGCGGCGTAGCGCCGCATCGAACGCTTGCCCACCTTCGATACAGATGACCAGAAGATCTATCAGCTCCGGCAAACCCTTCTGGATGGCATCGACCTGCACCGCCGCGCGTCCGCCGACGTAGATCGCCGGCAGGCGCATCGCCAGCAGCAGTGGCGCGACACCGAACAGCAACCACTGCAACTCGTCGGGTCGTCCGCCGCCAAGCCATAGCAGGAGCCCACCAAACGCCCAGAACACCAGCGCCAGCAGTGTGCTGGACGCGCGGTAGATGGCGAGCGCGTCCGGGTGGTGAAAGCCCGCCTGTGCGAGCTGGCGAGACACCGCGATGGCATCACGCCCGCCCAACACCGGCGAGACCCGCGCCAGGGCGTCCACCAGCGGCATCCACACGGCATTGCTCACCTGACCCGACGCCGACACCACGCGCCGCGTATGCGAACTCTCGGCGAGGATGCGGTCGAGCGCATCGCGGCGGCGGCGCTCGTCGCCAGTACGGACGAACGCCAGCACGAACAGCGAGGCCATGGTCGCCACCACAAAGATCAGGGCCCACAGGCGAAAGGACACGGCCTAGACCCTGACCTTGACGGTCCGCATGACCCAGAACGAGCCGAGCAGGAGCAAAGCGCCGGCGAGCACCGCCATCTGCTTTCCGGCATCGGTCGTCCAGAACACCGAGACATAGGCCCGGTTGGAGAAATACATGAAGCCGAGAACCAGCAGCGGCAACAGGCAGAGGATGATCGCCGACAGCCGCCCCTGGGCGGAGAGCACGCGCACCTTGCCGTCGAAGATATGGCGCTCGCGGATGGTGCGC
>DALYGT010000015.1:0-11772 GCA_031971375.1 Burkholderiales bacterium
TGGCATCACATCACTGCGGCCCAGCATGCGCCAGATCTGCAGGTTGGCATCGATCAGATCGCCGCCTGGGGTGAACTCGGCCATGCCGCCAGAAGCACGCATGGCCGCCAGGCGGACCTCGTTCTCGAGGGCTGCCTCGCGGTTCTCGGTGATATCCGCCGCAAGCTTTACCACACGGCAGACCTTGCCGGACTCGTCAAAGACCGGCATGTAACTGGCCTCGATCCACGGCGCCGAGCCGTCCTTGCGCCGCCGCAAGTGGATGCCGCCGATGCTCTTGCCGCGGCGCAGCGAATCCCACAGTTCGACGTACTCGCGTGACTCGGCGAACGCCACGTCGCACAAGGTGCGGTGATGGCGTCCGATCAGCTCCTGTTCGGTGTAACCCACCGCGCCGCAGAAGTTGGCATTGGCGCGGACGATGGTGCCATCCGGTTGGAACTCGATCACCGCCCAGGCGCGGGAGATGGCCTCGAGCAGCTCGGCGTCGGCAGAAGCCCGCGCCATCATTTGCTCGATATCGTCGTCGTCGATGCCGGCCTCATGCCGAGTCAATGCGTGGCCCATGTTGTTCTCCCATCTCGCGGGACTTGATAGGAAGAACACTACAACATCTAGAAAAACTTTATCAGCGTGCTTTTAATTTAGTTGACTTACTTTGGCGCCATGCACGTCGGCAATACGCGTATCGAAAAAAGTGATCGGCACAAGCATTGCTGCACGTGCACAAACACCCTAGATTGAGAACTGTTGTTGATTCCTCCTCCTTCAGCAACTTTTCGGCCCCCTGCGCGGGGCCGTTTTTTTGCCTCAGGCCTCGCCGCGAGCGGCCTTCTCCTGATAGGCCGCCAAGTCGATGATGCCCTCGGATTCGGCGGCCCGGCGGTCTTCGTCGACAAGCACGTCCTGCACAAAGTCGAGCCGCTTCCACGTCGCCAGTGGCGTCTTCCGGCAAGCGACCGGCACGTAGCGGCTCTGCTCGAGGCGCTGGTAGCGATGGATGTAGCGCGGACAGTTGACCCAGATCTTGTGCACCGCCACACGGACCACGTAGCGGGCCTCGACCCATTCGCCGAGCAGCGGGTCCTCGCGGTGGAAGGTCGCGGTGCCCTGGACGCGCACACGGTGCGGCGTCTCGAAATCGATGAACAGCAGACCGACCTTGCCCTGGCCGACGATGTTGCCCATCGACAGGAACATGCCGTTGCCGTCAAAGCCAGGAAACGCCAGCGTGCGCTCATCCACCACCTTGACCACCCCGACCGGGCCACCCTTGTACGACACGGTAGGGTTGCCATCGGGGTCGACAGTGGAAAGGAAGAACATGTCGCGGCTCTCGATGAAAGCCGCCTCGTCGGGTTGCACGGCCTCGTGCAGCCAATTCTCGTCGAGCATGGCGGCAAGCTTCGTGGTGCCGAAAGCCTCCTGCAGTTGGCGGTGCTCCGCGTGGTAGACGCTGGTCATGACAATCCCCGGCAGAGGGGCCCGTTGCCCCAAAAAAAGAGAAGCTACCAGACCCCGGCACCCACCGGGGGTGGCTTCAAAAGCCCGCGCACACTCTGGAGGCGCGCGCCCGCATCGCGAGCGGTCTCAGTGGCCGGCGTTGAGGCCCGAGACGAAGAAGCACCAGACCACGACGAGCAACAGAAGCAACACAGCGAACAGCAGTCCGCCCTTCCAGTCCGACCAGTTCTCCGACATCGCCACACCCTCCCGAATGTTCACCGGCCAAGTACCGGTGTGGCGGGACTGTACGCCCTGGAACGAGTCCAAATCAAGTGGCGGCAGGCGGTTGGGCAGTGGGCGGGGTGGCTGCCCCCGGCGTTGCGGCAGACTGCGCCGCAGCTGGTGTCGCCGGAGGTGGCGGGGGGGGTGCGAACACCGTTCCGGCGGGAGGCGCACCGGGCGCCATCCCGGTCGCCTTCATCTTGAGCCAGACGGCTTTGAGTTTGTCCTCGAGCTGACCAAGACTGATCGGCTTGACCAGATAACTCGACACCCCCGCCTGGATCGCCGCGATGATCTGTTCGCGCTGGCCCTCGCCGGTGATCATGAGAAACGGTAGGCGGGCGTACTGCTCAGTGGTCCGCACAAACCCGAGGAACTCGAGGCCGGTCATTCCCGGCATCTGCCAGTCGGAAAGGATGACCTCGATCTCATGTCCGACCGACGCGCCCTTCTCGAGGACTTGTATGGCCTGTGACACGTTGGGCGCCTCGAACACATGGTGGTAACCAAGTTCACGAAGCATGGAACGGACGACCCGGCGCAGAGGCTCCATGTCATCGACGACGAGGAAGTTGGTCTTGGGGGGGAACATGGGCGCTCAGACCTCCTCAAGAGGTTCCGCCGGCGGCGCGGCGAGGGGAACAGTGATGCGCAACGCCAAGCCTTGGCCCGGTGTACTGTCGATGACCAGTTGACCGCCGAGCGCCCTGACTGCGGCATCTACAGCGTCGAGCCCGACCCCGCGACCTGAGGTCTCGCTGAGGGCTTGAGCCGTGCTGAATCCGGGCATCAGCAGCACCCGCCAAGCCTCGCCCGCGTCAACGCATGACTCGACCAGCGCCTGATCCAGCGCGGCGTTCTGCCGTGCCTTTTCGATGAGCGTGTCGGCGTCGATGCCGCGCCCGTCGTCGGCAATCTCGATGAACGCTGAATCGGCGCCAACCTCGACCATCACGGCGATCACGCCTTGCGTGTCCTTGTCGGCGCACAGGCGCGTCTCGGGATCTTCAAGACCGTGGTCCATGGCGTTGTTGAGGGCATGTACCAGCACGCGGTCGAGCGCCATGAAGACCGGCTTCGGCACCATGCCGCCGACCCCGAACAGCTCCAGCCGCGCATCCTTGCCGAGCGCCGCGCCAAGCCGGTCGATGTCGGTGGGCCAGCAGGCAAAGAGCTGCTTGATGTCGACCGACTCGGCGGCCAGCAAGATGGCCTTCGCCGACTCGAGGTCACCGGCCTCCAACGCGCTGCGCATGGCCTCGAACTGATCAGGCACCAGTACCACCCCCTCGAGCCGCTGCAACAGGCTCGGGTCGATCATCTCGCGCAGCGACCGCCCCTCGGCCATCGCCTCGAGCAGTTGTGCGAACGCATGATCGAGGCGGTCGACAGGCGCGGCTGCGTGACCCCCGCCCCGCGAGATCGACTCGAGTGCAACCTCGAGTTGTCTCGCCGCCTGCTGCAATTCCGTGAGCCCGAAGTCCCCGGCGAAGCGCATCAGCGCGTTGAGGTCACGCGCCACCTGCGTGCCGATGCCGTTCTGGGCGAGCGTCTCCCGGGCCTTGGCCGTGAGCTCATCGACGGCCGCCGGCCCCGCGACCGCGGTGTCTGGATCATCCATCAAGCCCAGCGCCGTCTCGAGCTCGTGGGCCGCCCGGCGCAACGCGCCGAGGCCGAAGTTGCCAGCAAGGCCCTTGAGCGAATGGAGGTCGCGCATGAGTCGCGCAACATCGTGCCGGCAAGCCTCGAAGCCCGCGTCACGCAAGCCGGCCAGCAAAGTCGTGCCAGAGGACTCGACATCGTCGATCAAGCGCAGCAGGGTGAAGAACGAATCAGGGTTGTGGTAGACCTTGCCGAGCGTCGCCTGACGCCCGCGCTCGAGCTCGCGCGCCCGCTCGAGTTCGCGCTCGCGGGTGATGTCCTCGATGCCGACGTCAACCGCCGAAACGGTGCCGTCGTCTTCGAAGATCGGGTGGAACTCGATGCGCAGGTCGCGCAGCACACCACCCGCCTCGATCCGCGCCTCCGGCGTGAGCAGGTCAAAGAGGTCGCTCAGCGGCACACCGACATCGTCGAACACCATGCTGAAGACCGACTTCCAGGATGCCGCGCCCTCCAGGTCACCAGGCGTCAGCAACTCCGGGAACGAGACGCCCGACAACGGGCTCCGGCCGAGGTATTCGAGGCATTTCTTTGAGTATTCGTTGGTGACACACGCGTCGCGGTCGAGCTTGAGGAAGCCCTGCGGCGAGTGGTCAAGGATCTCGGCAAGGCGCTTGTTGGCGCGCTTGAGTCGGCCAGTCATCTGCGCGAACAGGGCGCGCCAGAGCTTGGGCACCTGATCGACCGTCGCGAGCAGGTCTTCTCGGCTGATGCGATAGACCACCGTGTCGGACTCGGCCATCACCGTTGCCGTCACCGGCGTGTCCGGCAACAGACAAGAGATCTCGCCGAAACAGGCGACGGTATCGACCGCACCGAGGATCTCGCCGCGACTCAAGATGCGCAGTCGGCCGGATTTGAGGATGAACGCGGCCTGCGCGTTCTCACCCTCGGTGAGCAGTGCGGTGCCGCCCGCCACTTCGACCTCTTCCATGCGCAGCGCGAGCAGCTCTAATTCGTCGTCGGTCCAGTCGCTGAGGATCTGGAGCCTCTTCAAGGTATCTGCGGCTGACATGTCGGGCCTCTGGGGACTTACCCGACGGAGTGTATCGCGAGGCCCTTGCCGTGGGGTGCGAGCGGAGCGCTGCTATTGCGGGGACGAGGGTGCTGGCACCGACATCGCGGGTTGGCTTGGGGCGGATGGCACAGCGTGCTGCGCCAGACAGGCCTCGGTGCGCTCCCAGAACACGCGGCCGGTGCCGCCATATTTCGGCGCGACCCGCCCCATGTCGCGGTGCCAGGCGGTCAGCGCCGCATAGCCTTCGTCGTCAAGATAACCCGCCTCGCGCATGTCGCGCACCGCTGCGCAGTTCGCCTCGATCTCGTCGTTGGTCTGCAAACGGACATGCGCACACTCATGGTAGAAAACAAGATCGTGGGCGAGTTGCGAGCGAGAGGCGATGCGCTCCATCACAAACCGGTCGAAGACGATGCGCTGGCTGCCGTCAGGCTGCCGGCGGACCACTGCGGCGCTGCCGCCGAGCGCTGGATGCACGGTGCCGACCGGGCCGTTGCCTTGATACTCCTCGGCCACGATGACCGGCGCGTCCGGAGTGCCTGCAACGCAGGCGACGGTCTCGCCGTCGCTGCGCTGAAAAGCCAGCGCCGGATCGGTGCAGACAAAGAGCCACGCAGCGCACGAGAGGCCGAGACATGAGACGCGTGACGACGGGCCATACAGCCACGAACGAATCGGCTGCAACCCTTGGCGGATCAACAGGACCATGAGGACCTTTCGGGGCGCGATTGAACCGTTCGCAGAGCCCGCTGCCCATAGGCTCTACGCAATCATTATGGACACGACCATGACCACCGCCACCCGCCGTCTCGTCGGACTCCTCTCCGCAACGCCGCTCGTCGTCGTCGCCCACCTGGCCTATGCAGGCGACCTCCACCCGGCCGTCGCCGAAGCGTCATTGCGAGCCCAGAACGCTGCGCGCGCTGCCCGCGAGGCCTTCGTCGAGGCGCAGCGCGCCGAGAAGCTGGCCCTTGCCGCCGCCAAGGAAGGACGCCTGTCTGCCATGAAGGCACGCGCAGTCAAACCCGATGCGCGTCAGGTGCTCGACAACAAGGCCGATGGCCGCTACGACGGACAAGTCCGCGAGCGCCGGCGTGAAGGCTACGGTGTACTGACGCTGGTCGGCGGGCAACGCTACGAGGGCCAGTTCAACGACGACGACACCAATGGCCACGGCGTCTACTACCTGACCGACGGGCGTCAGTACCAAGGCCAATTCGTGCACGCCCAGGCCGAAGGTTACGGCGTGTTCTTTCTCACACAGCGGCAGAGCTACACCGGCGAGTTCCACGCCGACAAGGCCAACGGTCACGGCGTCTACGCCATGCCGGACCGGCAGAGCTTCGGTGGCCAGTTCCGCGACGACCAGGCCAACGGTGTGGGCATCTTCATGCTCGCCGGCGGTGAACGCTACGAGGGCGAAGTCAAGGACAACCGCCGCGAGGGCTTCGGCGTGTTCACCGCACGGGACGGGTCTGTCTACGAGGGACAGTTCGCCAACAACGACCCCAACGGCTTCGGCGTGCGCCGCGCACCCGGCACGCCAACGGAGCAGGGCCGCTGGGCTGACGGCAAGTTGGTCGAGCGCCTGACGCCGGCGATCTGAGGTCGCCGCTCAGGACAGACGGTCGGTCAAGGCGAACCGGGCGTTGTGCTGCCAGACGCCGCAAGCAGCTCTGCGACAGAGGCGTGCCCCTGACCGCGGGCGATGTCGGCGGCGGTCTTGCCGCGATCGTCCCTGCGTGACGGGTCGATGCCGAGGTCCAACAGGCGCCGGACCATCGCTTCGCGCCCGTAGCCGGCCGCCCACATCAGCAAGGTAAGGCCGCGGCGATCGGGGGCCATGACGTCCGCGCCCGCCTCGCGAAGTGCTTCGAGCACCTCGACGTGCCCCCCGGCTGCAGCGTAGATGGCGGCGGTCTTGAATACTTGGTCCTGCGGCTCGACGCGCGCGCCGCTGGCCAGCAGTACCTTGACGAGCTCCAGCCGGCCGGCGTCGGCAGCGGCCATCAGCGGTGTCACCTTGTCGAGGTTGGGCAGGTTGACGTCTGCGCCGCGCTCGACCAGTAGCTGCACCATCGGCAGATTGCCCTGCTCGGTGAACAGCATCAGCGCCGTGTTGCCACGCCGGTTGCGCGAATTGAGCGCCGCGCCGCGTTCGATGGTCAAGCGTGCCAGCGATTCGTCGCCACGCCGTGCGGCCGAGATGAGCTGCGCGTTGAGGCCGAACTGGTCGGTAGCGACCTTGTCGGCCACCGCCGGACCGGCAGGGCCCAAGAGCGCACAGAGACACAGCACCGCCATGCGGAAGATGGTTTTCACAATTCGCCGAACCATACATTGACTCCGTGAATCAAACCATTCAGGTAGTGAATGAAGACTGACTTTAAGCGACAAAAAACAAATATCCGACCTCAAAACTCGCGACCTATAGTAAGGCGTCCACAACGAGCTTGGACAGGTTTCGGCGTTGCCTGCGTAAGGGCGCACCGGCACCGCGAACATCAATTCAGTGAGGAGATGACATGAAGATGCGTACCGGGCTCAAGGCCCTTTCGCTGGCAGTGATGATGGTCGGTGGTACTCAGTTGGCGCTCGCCGACACCAAGCTGACCAAGCCGGTGCCGCTGAGCGGCCTTTCGCAAGCCCGCCTCAACAGCGCCGACAAGGACAGCAAGAACTGGCTGCACGTCAACGGCGGTTACTCGCAGCAGCGTTTCTTCCCGGGCGCGCAGATCAACACGGGCAACGTCAGCAAGCTGAAGCCCGCGTTCGTATTCCAGACCCAGGTGCTGGAGTCGATGGAGACCGCCCCGGTCGTGATCGACGGCGTCATGTTCGTGACCACGTCCTACAACCACATCCACGCCATCGACGCGACGACCGGCAAGGAGTTCTGGCACTACAAGCACAAGATGGGTCCGATCACCGTCTACTGCTGCGGCCCGAATAACCGCGGCATTGCCGCGCTGGACGGCATGGTCTACATGGCCACGCTCGACGCCAAGCTCGTCGCGCTCGACATGAAGACCGGCGAACTCAAGTGGGAGACCCAGATCGCGGACCCCGAGAAGGGCTACAGCGAGACCATGGCTCCGCTGGCCGTCGACGGCAAGATCCTGATCGGCACCAACGGTGGCGAATACGGCATCCGCGGCTTCGTCAAGGCGTATGACGCCAAGACCGGCGAAGAGCAGTGGACTTTCCACACCATTCCCGAGACCGGCCACGAAGGCGTTTGGGCCAAGAACGACGCCACCGGCCGCGACATGCTGCGCGACATCGATGCCGAGAAGGCCGAACTGGCTGCCAACGGCGGTGATTTCTACCAGACCCTTGGCGGCGGCGTGTGGATGACCCCGGCCGTCGACCTCGCCACCCGCACCATCTACTTCTCGGTCGGCAACCCGTCGCCCGACCTGTACGGCGCGATCCGTCCGGGTGACAACCTCTACACCGACTCGATCGTCGCAGTCGACCTGGACAGCGGCAAGTACAAGGCCCACTTCCAGTACGTCGCGCACGACGTGTGGGACCTCGACGCGGTCAGCCCCCCGGTCATCACCCAGGCCAAGGGCAAGGACGGCAAGATGCAGAAGGTCGTCATTCACGGCGGCAAGACCGGCCACGTGTATGTGCATGACGCCAAGACCCTCGAGCTGATCCGCTTCTCCGAAGCCATGGTCCCGCAAGAGAACATGTGGACCCTGCCGACTGCCGAAGGCGCGCGCATGCTGGTCGGCGCCAACGGTGGCGTGGAATGGAACCCGATGGCGGTCAACCCGCAACTGGGCATGGCGTACGCCGCCAACCTGCACCAGCCGATGACCTACCACGTCGAAGAAGCCGCCTACCCGGGTGGCGACAAGCTGTGGTTGGGTGGTGCGTTCAAGACCATCCCGTCGGAGAAGCAGTGGGGCCGCCTGGCTGCGGTGAACCTGAACACCGGCAAGCTGGCATGGAAGGCTGACACCGAGCAGCCGCTGATGGGCGGCGTGCTGGCCACCGGCGGTGGTCTGGTGTTCACCGGCGAAGGCAACGGCAGCTTCAACGCCTACGACGCCAAGAACGGCAAGAAGCTGTGGTCGTTCCAGGCGGGCGCCGGCGTCAATGCACCGCCGGTGTCGTACATGGTCAACGGCAAGCAGTACATCGCCGTGGCTGCCGGTGGCAACACCCAGCTCGACTTCAAGCGCGGCAACAGCGTGCTCGTGTTCGCACTGCCGTAAGGCGTCGCGGACCGGAAAGGGCCACCTCCGGGTGGCCCTTTTTTTGACCCTTGCCTATATTTGGAATCATGCAAAAAAACGTCACCCCTCTTTTCCTCGCAATCGCAGTCGCCGGAATCGGCGCGCTTGCGGTGGCACGACCGGCCGGTGCCGGCCCGGACGTCTCCGAAAAAGTCCAAGTCTGTGCTGGATGCCACGGCGCCGGTGGCAACTCGGTGATGCCCGAAGTGCCCATCCTGGCGGGCCAGTCGGCCCGCTACATCTACCTGCAGTTGCGCGACTTCAAGGAAGGTCGGCGCAAGAACGAGCTGATGTCGCCGATGGCCAAGGACCTGACCAAGGACGAGATGCTCGCCCTTGGCGACTACTTCGCGACGCAGAAGCGCGTCGTCGAGAACGAGCGCGGCGACGCCACCAAGGTGGCGGACGGTAACAAGATCGCCGATGCAGCGCTCTGCACAATGTGTCACCTTGGCGGCTTTGCTGGTCAGAACGAGGTGCCGCGCGTGGGCGGCCAGCACTACAGTTACGTCAAGAAGCAACTGATGGCGTTCAAGTACAAGCAGCGCACCAACGATGCCGGCAACATGCAGGCTGTGGTCAAGACGCTGCCCGACGAAGAGCTCGAGGCGCTCGCCTCGTACATCGCGACCCTCAAGTGAGCGTCGCCTAAGTCAGCAGAAAGCCCGGCAGTGCCGGGCTTTTTTGTTGGGCGTGTTGCGGGAAAAGCCTTCCGCCGTGCCCCCCGGGGCCTTCGCCTCTCGGGTCATTGACAGCCGGAGTTGTCGGCCTTGCCGTCCGGCATGGTGGTCTTGCACAGCGTGGCGCCCTCGAGATTGGCGCCGGCAATGTCGGCGCCCTTGAGGTTGGTGCCGGTGAGGTTGACACCGGACAGGTTGGCCCCGCCCAGCTTGGCATCCTTGAGGAAGGCACCGGCAAGGCTCGCGCCGCGCAGGTTGGCGTTGGCCAGATCCGCGCCCTTGGCGTTGACGCCCTCGAGGTTTGCCGGCAGGAAGCTCTTCTCAAGTTGGCGCACCGACAGGTCGGCGCCGGAGAGCTTCGCGCCACTCAGGTTGGCGTTCTGCAGGTTGGCGCCCTGCAGGTTCTTGCCGGAGAGGTCGCCACCGGAGAGATCGCAGTGCGGGCAAGCCCGGGTGGTCGCGGCCTGCTCGAGTTTGCTGGCATCGAACGCCAAGGCGACCGGCGCGGCCAGGCACATCGGCAGAATGGCGGACAAAGGGCTCAAGCGACGCATGCGGGGGCTCCGTGTGGAGTACTGGGGCAGTTCGTCATTCTAGACCGCGTCGCCAGCCTCATCCGACCAGTGGACGCGCTGCCGCATCCGGGCTGACGGGCGATATGAACTCTAGCCGCACACGCAGGCCCTTGCCGCCGGGGCCGTCGAGCAGTTCGACGCGCGCGCCGTGGCGCTGCACGACCTCACGCACGATCGGCAGGCCAAGCCCGCAGCCGTCGCCATCGTCATCGTGGAGGCGGTAAAAGCGCTCGAACACCCGCTCGCGCTCGGCCTCGGGGATACCCGGGCCGTCATCCTCCACCTCGAGCCAAGGCCGCGGCGACGCGCCGCAGCGCACCGTCACTGTCGAGCCCCTCGGGCAATAGCGCAGCGCGTTGTCGATCAGGTTGGAGATCGCCTCGATCAGCAGCGAACGCACCCCCTCCACGTGCGTCGGCGCGGTCTCGTAGCCCAGATCGATGCCGCGTTCCAGCGCCCGGTCGACGAACGGACCGGCGCAGTCTGTGACCAGTTCGGCCAGGTCAAGCGGCTGCGCTCGGAGACTCGCTGCGGCACCCGGCTCAGCACGCGCCAGTACCAGCAGCTGCCCGAGCAGGTGACTGATGCGCTCGAGACCGTTCTGCAGGTCACGACGCTCCTGCGCGCCGAGGCGGCGCTCCGGCCTCAGCGACAGCAACTGCAGTTGCGTCTGCAGGCCGGCCAGCGGCGTGCGCAACTGGTGGGCAGCGTCAGCGATGAAACGCTGCTGCACCGCCTCGGCTTCGCGCAGGGCGACAAAAAGCCGGTTCAGGGTGTCGGCGAGTCCGAGCAGTTCCGCCGGCAGGTCGGCCGTCGGCAGCGGCGAGAGGTCGGTCGGCGAGCGCGCAGCGATCTCCGCCTGCAGACGCTCCAGCGGCATCAGGCCGCGTCGCACGCCGGCGTAGACCAACACCAGCGTGAGCAGGATGAGGACGATGTCGGAAGTGAGGCCCGGCGCGATGGCCTCCTCGAGACGGCGATCGAGGCGCGCACGCGGCACACCGACGGCGATGCGGACAGTCTGATCACCCACCCTGGCGTCCAAGGTGACGCAGCGGAGCGTCACGCCCTCATGCGTGCCCTCGAAGAAGACCGGCCGGCCGCGACCCGCAAGCGGCAAAGGCGGCAGCGCCCCGGTCCCGCCAAAGCGATGCCCAGTGGCATCGAACACGGCGAAGCGGAAGTCTTCACCGCCGACACTGCGCAACACCTGTTCCGCCTCGGGCGGCAGACGCAGGACCGGATAGTCGGCCTCAAGCACGACCTCTTGCGCGATCGCCAAGGCCATGACCGCAAGACGCTGATCAAAAGCCTCGGTGACGGGCTTGCGGGTCAGGAATGCATCCACCAGCACACTCAACGCCAGTATTGAGACCAGCGGCAAAAGCAACCAGCGCAGCAGGCGGCTACCGAGTCGGGGCGACACGCTCATTCCGGCTCGTCGAGGCGGTAGCCGAGTCCGCGGATGGTGCGTATGACAAGTGCGCCCTCGAGCTTGGCGCGCAACCGGGAGACGTGCGTCTCCAGCGCGTTGCCGCTGAGGTCGCGGTCCCACCCGGACAAGGTCTGGGACAGTCGCTCGCGCGTGGCGACGCGCGGCGCCGTGGTGGCAAGGATCTCCAGCACCTGCCACTCACTTGGTGTGAGGTCGAGCGCGCGCCCCGAGAGCGTGCAGACGCGAGCCTGCCCATCCATCTGCAGCGGGCCGAAGCGCAGCAGCTGCTCACTGCGCGCCTGAGCGCGGCGCAAGACGGCATGGATGCGGGCGATGAGCTCCGGCACCCGGAACGGCTTGGTCAGGTAATCATCGGCGCCGAGTTGCAGCGCGCTGACGCAGTCCTCGAGGCTGTCGCGGGCGG
>DALYGT010000016.1:0-7146 GCA_031971375.1 Burkholderiales bacterium
CCACTCGCGACTGCCATTCCGTCACGCCGGGGCCGATGCCGCCGGTCGCGACGCGCTCCAGCCCTTCCGTGGCGAGTGCGATGGCGGTATGGCGCATGCCGGCCAGCGTGGCGTCGCGCTGGATCAGCGTGACGCCGCCGAGCAGCGCCGAGGCGCTGAGGCCGAGCAGCGCGGAGGCGATGCAGACTTCGAGCGTCGAGTGCCCGGCCGCGGGTGGTTCGCGGGTCATGTGCAGACGCCCCCGGTGCTGATGCGCGCCCGCCCCGAGGGCGCGAGAGTCACCGTACGCGAGCGCGCACCGGTCGCGCAGACCAGCCAGCTGCCGCTGGCAAAACCACCACCCCCCGCGGTCTGCACGGCAAAACCGCGCGTGTCGAAGGCGACCCCCGGTTCCAGCATCGTCGCGTTGACCTCGACGCGGACGCCTCCGCTCAGAGGGCCTGATTCGAGGATGCTGCGCCAGCCCTGTGTGCCGCCCGATTGCCCGAGCCAGCCACGCGACCAGTCGCGCTGGCTCGCGCAGCCACCCCCGGTCGCCACGGGGCAAAGGCGCACCGCCACGCCGCTGCCGACCGCAGCCGCTCTGACGGCGGCAAGGGCGGCCAGCAGGCGGCTGCCGGCTGCGCGCACGCGTTGCTCGGCGAGCCAGGTGCTCCAGGCCGGCAGCGCGAGTACGAGCAGCAGCGTGGCTATACTCAGGCCGGCTAGCAGTTCCGCCACCGTAAGGCCCTGACGTCGCCACGCGGGGCCGGCAACGCTTCGAGAGACTGGAAGCTGGTGAACTTGCGCCGCTACCGAAGCCCCATATCCCGTCATAGACCCTGACTGCACAGTGCCCCTCCCCTTGCCTACCAGCATCCGACCGCCCAGCCGATCATCGGGCCGACGATGTAGCCGCGCACGGAGCTGTTTCTCGTCGCCGATTGTCCGCCGCGCGCGGCGGCGGGTCATCGACCAGATGACCGAGGGTCTCCGACTGTGTGACTCAGCCATCTTTGGCTGCCTTGACCTCAGCGTGTCCGCCGCTGATCGGACGCCACCCCCGTGACCCACCTCGCCATCATCGGCGCCGGCGTCGCCGGGCTCGCCACCGCGCTTGCATCGCGCGATCGAGGTCTCGAGGTCACGGTCTTCGAGGCGGGTCATGCCGGCCGCGGTTCGACGTGGGCCGGCGCCGGCATCCTCTATCCGCTGCTGCCTTGGCACTACGACGACACCGTCGGTCGCTGGTGCCGCGAAGGCATCGCGTTGCAGGCTGCGTGGCTCGCCGCATTGCAGGAGGTCACCGGCATCGACACCGAATACCGTGTCAGCGGCATGCGCGTGGTCGGCGGTTGTGAGCCGGACGCGCTGGCCTGGTTGCGGCGAGCCGGCGAGACCCATTTCCGTGATGGCGCCGATCTGTTGCTCCCTGGGGTCGCTCAGGTCCGTAATCCGCGCCTTGCCGAGGCGCTGATCAGCGCCTGCGGCGCAAAAGATGTGGCGATCCACAAGGGGCTGGGCGAAGTGCGTCCCGATATCTCCGGAAGCGCGGTCGACGGGGTGCGCTGGGGTGCCGGGCAGTGGCGAGCAGATGCAGTGGTGGTCTGCGCCGGAGCCTGGAGCGGGAGATTGCCGAGCGTGGGGTGCTCCCGCGTGTACCCGGTCCGTGGCCAGATGTTGGCGCTGCGCGCGCCGGAGCTTTCCGGCGAGATCGTTTACCAAGATGGCCGCTATCTGGTTCCGCGCCAGGACGGCGTGGTGCTGCTCGGCAGCACCATGGAACACGCGGGTTTCGACGCTGGCACGACGCCACACGCGGCGGCGGAACTGCTGGCCTGGGCGAGGACCCGCCACCCGGCCCTTGGTCCTGAGCGCGTCATCCGCCACTGGGCCGGCCTGCGGCCAGGCAGCCGTCTCAACCACCCGCTGGTGGGGCCCCATCCAGACATCCGTGGGCTCTGGCTCAACACCGGGCATTTCCGGTACGGCCTGACCATGGCACCAGCCTGCGCCGCGAGGGTCGCCAGTCTTGTCGCCGGCTGAGTCTCTTCACTCCACCAGTCTTGCCCCCGCCCCCGATTAGTGGGACCATCCCGGCCCCTAGCTTTGGTTCAGGACGCACGCCATCATGTCGGATCCGGGGCGCACCTCCCAACTCCAACCGGCAAACACGCAACTCGAGGTCGACTGGTACATCGACCCGGCCATCCACCAGCGGGAACTGCAGCGGCTCTTCGTCAACGGCCCGAACTACGTCGGCCACCGTTTGATGGTGCCCGAGCGTGGCGATTACCATGTCCTCGATCAGCACGGCCGCGGCCAGATGTTGATGCACGGTCCCGAAGGCATTCAGCTGATTTCGAACGTCTGCCGCCATCGCCAGGCCGAGATGCTGCGAGGGCGTGGCAACACATCGCACATCGTCTGCCCCCTGCACCGCTGGACATACGACACGAGCGGGCAACTGCTCGGTGCCCCGCATTTTGCCGACAAACCCTGCCTGCACCTTGACCGCCAGCCTTTGCAGGACTGGAATGGTCTGCTCTTCGCGGGCCCGCGCGCGATCGCACAGGAGTTGGCGGGCATGAAGGCCGCCGAGCTGTTCAACTTTGACGGCTATGTCCTGGATCACGTGCAGGTCACCCGTTACCCGATCAACTGGAAGACCTTCATCGAGGTCTATCTGGAGGACTATCATGTCGTTCCCTTCCACCCGGGCCTCGGCGGCTTTGTCGACTGCGACCGCCTGGAGTGGTCGTTCGGCAGCAACTTCAGCGTGCAGACAGTCGGCGTCCGACGCGACCTCAAGCAACCCGGAAGTGCTGTCTACACACGTTGGCATGAACAGGTCCTGCGCAGCTTTAATGGGCGTACGCCGCCCTATGGCGCGGTCTGGCTCACGGTCTACCCCAACCTGATGGTCGAGTGGTACCCGCACGTACTGGTCATCAGCCACATCCAGCCCGACGGCCCGCTCGCCTGCCGCAACGTGGTCGAGTTCTACTACCCCGAGGAGATCGCGGCCTTTGAGCGCGAGTTCGTCGAGGCCGAGCGCGCAGCGTACATGGAGACCGCCGCCGAGGATGAAGAGATCTGCGTGCGCATGGACCGCGGCCGCCGTGCGCTGCACGCGCGCGGCATCTCGCAGGTCGGACCCTACCAGTGCCCCTACGAGGACGGCATGGTGCATTTCCAAGAATACCTGCGCCGCGAGCTGGCCTGACAGCACAGACCATGAGCAGCCCTGCCCTCATCTCGCCGGAAGCCCTCGGCGCACGCCTTGCCGACCCCACACTGCGCGTGGTCGACGTCCGCCACGACCTGATGAACCCAGGTGGGGGACGGGTGGCCTGGAGCACCGGTCATATCCCGGGCGCGATCCACTTGCACCTTGACGAGGACCTCTCTGGTCCAAAGACCGGACGCAACGGTCGCCACCCCCTGCCGGACCCGTTGGAGTTTGCGCAGGTCCTCGGAGCCGCTGGCATCGGCGATACCGATCACGTTGTCGTCTACGACGACGCGGGCGGCGCATTTGCCGCGCGGCTGTGGTGGATGCTGCGCTGGCTCGGCCACGACGCGGTGAGTGTGCTGGATGGCGGCTGGCAGGCGTGGACCGCAGCCGGGCTGCCAGTGTCCGCCGAGGTCGCCCATCCGGTATCAACAGTCTTCACGCCGCGCACGCCACAGCCGTGGACGGTCGACGCGGCGACGGTGGCCGCCGGTCTCGCCGACGGCAGCCTGATGGTGGTCGATGCGCGCGCGCCCGAGCGCTACCGGGGTGAGGTCGAGCCGATCGATCCGGTCGCTGGCCACATCCCGGGGGCGCGCAACCGATTCCACCGCAGCAACCTCGACGACACAGGCCGATTCAAGTCGCCGGAGACCCTGCGCGCCGAGTTCGAGGCGCTGTTGGGCGGTCGACCGGCTGGGGAGCTGGTCTGCCAGTGCGGCTCCGGCGTGACCGCGTGCCACAATCTCCTCGCCATGGCACACGCCGGCATCCCCGGCGCCCGCCTCTATCCAGGCTCCTGGAGCGAGTGGTGCAGCAACCCGGCGCGACCTGTGGCGACCGGTCAGGAAGCGCCTTGACAGCCTGCTAGGGCAGAATGAAGCGGGCAACCGCAGCAAGCATCTTCTGCGGGTCGAAAGGCTTGACGAACCACGCTTTGGCGCCGGCCTGACGACCTTGCAACTTGCGTTCGTCAGTCCACTCGGTGGTCAGCATGATCACCGGGACAAAGCGGTAATCGGGCATCGCCTTCATGGCCGTGACGAACTCCATCCCGTCCATCTCCGGCATCTGCACATCGCAGATGCACAGGTGGACGCGCCGGCCGTCGAGGAGCTCGAGTGCGGCCTTGCCGTTCTCGGCACTGACCACGTCGTAACCATTCTCTGCGAGGAATGCGCAAACTACGCCGCGGATGGAGGGCGAATCATCGACGACGAGTACGGTTTTGTTGACCATCAGGGGATCAAGTCCTTGGCAGCTGGAGACCCGCGACCGCGATGTCGTCGCGCCGGGCCTGAAGACCCTGATATTCGCGGAAATCGCGGATCACTGCCACCATCTGCTCGGTAACCGGCAGTGAGGCGTGCGCGGCGAGGCTGCCGGCGAAGCGCCTGCGCCCGTAGCCGACACCAGACGGACCGCCAGGCTGATCGAAGATGCCGTCGGTCGCGGCGAACAGGCGTGTCTGTTCGCTCATGTTCACCGTACGCGTCTCCCATTGACGGTCGAATGGGACCCCTCGGTAACCGATGCCGCCTGAATTGCCCCTGAGGATCTGCGTCGGGGACCCAGGCTCCACCACGAAGACGGGGATGCCGGAACTCGCGACCCGCACCGATGCCGACACCGGGTCGATACGGATGACCACGGCATCGAGCCCGTCATCGCTGGATTTGCTCTGGTTGGCTTCGGTCTGCCCGAGGGATTCCTTGATGCGGCGGTTGAGGCGACTGATCACGTCGCCGGGACTGAGCGCGTGCCCAGCGCTAAGGATGCGGTCGGTCTCGGACAGGACGATGGAGGCTAGCAGGGCCCCGGGCGCACCGTGCCCGGTGCAATCGAACAGGCAGAACCAGAGGCCGCCGGACAGCTCGCGCGCGAACAGGCAGTCGCCGCCAACCGTGTCGCGCGGCTCCCATTGCAGCGCATGCGAGCCCGGCATGCTCTGCGCGAGCTCGCGCAGCGAAGGTTCGTGCAGCGCCCTCTGGATCTGGCTGGCGTAGTTGATGCTGTCCTGCAGGCGGGACTGGGCAAGCCGCGCGTGGGTGACGTCCAGACCGGCTTGCAGGACCTTGCAGGGGCGGCCGTCGGGACCGAAGATCGGGTTGAACACCTCGCGCAGCCAGACCTCGCGGCCCGCAGAGTCGATGTAGCAGCGCTCGCCCTCGCCGACCTCACCGAGGCAGATACGCTGCCACCAGGCGTCGTGTTCCTGCCGCGAGGAGAACCCGACATCAGCGATGTCGTGATGTGGCGTGCCAAGCAACTCCGTCAGGGTGCCGCCGATGAGCGACAGGAACAGGTCGTTGGCAAAGATCAGGTGACCTTCGAGGTCATATTCGGCGATGGCCTGACCACGGTAGAGCGCTTGCATGCGTCCTTCGTTCTCGACCCGCCGCCGCACCTGCTCGACGATCTCGCGGCCGATCAGAACACGGCACTCGCAGCCATCCACAGGAGGGTGTGGCAGGGCGTAGAGGCCCAGCCAAAGATCGCGGCCATCACTGCGTTGCAAGCGCAGTTCGCCGTCATCGACCACCCCTTTGTGCAGGCCATGGCGACGCTCGATGAGCTCAAGATCGAACTCGTCATGCAGATCGCCCAGCGAGCGTGTGGTCAGTTCCTCGGCGGAGTAGCCCAGCGCGGCACAGGACACCGGATTTGCGTAGACGATGCGCCCGTCGTCGCAGCGCACGACGAGGACATGACGGGTGGACGGGATGCCCCGCGCGAGGGCTTCGATCAATCCGGGGGGCGAGTCGAGGACGGCAGTCATCGGTAGGACGAAGTATCGAGCTCCTGCGGGCGAGGAGCCATGAGCGGAATATTCTGCAAGCCAGTCAAGCTAACATGTCGGCGCGTATATTGCGCGCCCAGGCATCCGCGTAAGGCCCTTCCCGGTCGTTCAGGCCGGGAGACACACCGAAGGTTCCATCGACCACCAGCATGGTCTTCTTCTCGGCGTTGTAGCGGTGGACCGAGGCGACATGCACGGCCTGCCGGTCGTTGACGAAGCTGTAGCAGGTGTTGCCGATGACCGGCTCCAGATCGGGCTCGCGACCGTCCAGCAGCGCGGCGATGGCGTGCGCGCACACTTTGGCGTGTCCGTTGGCCATGTGTCCCGACTTCGGCATCTGCGGCGCAGCGAGGATGGCATCGCCGAGGACGTGCACCCCGGGTGCGGCGACCGACTCGAAGCTGCGGAACTCGACACCGCACCAGCGCTCGTTGGCGGTGATCAGGCCGGCCATGGCGGCGACGGCACCAGCCCGCTGCGGCGGGATGACGTTGAGCACGTCGGCGCGTTCCTCGCCAAAGCCCAACCGGACGCGCATCTGCCTGACATCCACTTCCAGCAACTCCTGTGCATGGCGGTACTCTACGATGCCCGGCGTCAAGGTGTTCCAGGCGGCGATGAAGAGCCCTTTCTTGGAGACGATGTCATCGTTGGCGTCGAGCACCAGCACCTTGCTGCGCGGCTTGTGCTGCTTGAAGTACCACGCCACCTGGCAGGCGCGCTCGTAGGGTCCCGGCGGGCAGCGGTATGGCGCGCGCGGGATGTGCATGACGAACACGCCGCCATCGGGCATGGCTTCGAGTTGTCTGCGCAGCGCGATGGTCTGCGGGCCGGCCTTCCAGGCGTGGAACAGGCGCCCGTCGGCCATCGGTTCGGCGAGACCGGGCACCAGGTCGGGGATGACATCGATGCCGGGGGCAACGACGAGGCGGTCATAGGCGAGCGCATCACCGCCCGCCAGTCGCACCCTGCGTGCGGCAACGTCGATGGCGGTGACGCTGTCATGGACGACGCGGACACCGTGGCGTCGACTCAGTGCGTCATAGCTGGCGGTGAGCGATGCCAGGTCGCGCGAGCCGCCGATGACGAGATTGCTGAGCGGGCAGGACACGAACTCGGCGTCGCGCTCGAC
>DALYGT010000016.1:7246-11484 GCA_031971375.1 Burkholderiales bacterium
GACAAGACCGCCGCGATACGCGCAAGCTCGGCCTCGCTGAATCCCTTGGCGTACTGATGCATGAGGGTCGTGTCGGCTTGACCTGCGCGCTGCTTGAGCAGCAAGGCGAGCAGCGTCTGCGCGTCGCGACCCGCAAGCGAGGGGAACCCACCGACCCCTGCCCCACCCGTGCCGTGGCAGGCAGCACAACTGGCGGCCCACAGTTCTGCCTGCGGGTCGGATGTCGCCTGGGCCGATACAGACGTCGCACCCAGCAAGAAACCGATGCCGATCACCCATCTTGCGGCGCCGACCGTGAATCGCCCTTGCTGGTCAAGCGATACGGATGTCGACGGCCGCATGGGTTTGCTGACGAGTGATCGAGTCGTCACGAACGACCGTGAAGCGCCGGTTTGCGGGCATCTGGTCAGGCGGTCGCCAGGCTCTCCTCGAACTGCAGCCGCACAGTGCCGTTGTCGTCGACGTCGATGGTCACTTCGCCGCCACTGACGAGACGGCCAAACAGCAGTTCGTCGGCAAGTGCCTTGCGGATGGAGTCCTGGATCAAGCGCGCCATCGGGCGCGCGCCCATCAGCGGGTCGAAACCGGTCTTGGCAAGGTGCTCCTTGAGCGCTTGCGTGAAATGCGCCTCGACCTTGCGCTCGTGGAGTTGCGCCTCGAGTTGCATGAGGAACTTGTCCACCACCTGGAGGATGATGTCGTGACCGAGCGGCGCGAACGAGATGATGGCGTCGAGCCGGTTGCGGAACTCGGGCGTGAACAGTCGCTTGATGTCGGCCATCTCGTCGCCAGCAGATGCCGGCTTGGTGAAGCCGATCGAGGTCTTGGTCAGCGCCTCGGCACCCGCATTGGTGGTCATCACGATGACCACGTTGCGGAAATCGGCCTTTCGTCCGTTGTTGTCGGTCAGCGTGCCGTGGTCCATCACCTGCAGCAGGATGTTGAAGATGTCCGGATGCGCCTTCTCGATCTCGTCGAGCAGGAGCACGCTGTAGGGATGTTTGGTGATCGACTCGGTGAGTTGGCCACCCTGGTCAAAGCCGACATATCCGGGCGGCGCGCCGATCAGACGGCTCACCGCGTGGCGCTCCATGTATTCGGACATGTCGAAGCGGATCAGCTCGATGCCGAGCGTGTAGGCCAGCTGGCGGGCGACTTCGGTCTTGCCGACGCCGGTCGGCCCGCTGAACAGGAACGACCCGATCGGCTTGGCCGGGTTGCCGAGACCGCTGCGCGCCATCTTGATGGCCGATGCCAGCGCCTCGATGGCCTTGTCCTGGCCGAAGACCACGCTCTTGAGGTCGCGTTCGAGTGTCTTGAGCGCGTTGCGGTCGTCGGAGGAGACGTTCTTCGAGGGGATGCGCGTGATGCGGGCGATGATCTCCTCGATCTCCTTGGTGCCGATGACGCGCTTCTGCCGGCTCTTGGGCAGGATGCGTTGCGCCGCGCCGGCCTCGTCGATCACGTCAATGGCCTTGTCCGGCAGGTGGCGGTCGTTGATGAAGCGCGCCGAGAGCTCGGCTGCCGACACCAGTGCCGCCTGCGTGTAGCGCACGCCATGGTGCGACTCGAAGCGCGTCTTGAGGCCACTGAGGATCTGCACCGTCTGGTCGACGGTCGGCTCCTCGACGTCGATCTTCTGGAAGCGGCGGGTCAGCGCGTGGTCCTTCTCGAAGACGCCGCGAAACTCGGTGTAGGTGGTCGCGCCGATGCACTTGAGCTGGCCGCTAGCCAGCGCCGGCTTGAGCAGGTTGGACGCGTCGAGGGTGCCGCCGGAGGCCGCGCCAGCACCGATCAGGGTATGGATCTCGTCGATGAAGAGGATCGCCTTGGGATTCTCGACCAGCTGCTTGAGCACTGCCTTGAGGCGCTGCTCGAAGTCGCCGCGGTATTTGGTCCCGGCGAGCAGCGCGCCCATGTCGAGCGCGTAGACAGTCGAGTCGGCGAGGATCTCGGGGACGTCGTCCTCGACGATGCGGCGTGCCAGCCCCTCGGCGATCGCGGTCTTGCCGACCCCGGCCTCACCGACCAGCAGCGGGTTGTTCTTGCGCCGGCGGCAGAGTGTCTGGATGACGCGCTCGACCTCCTTCTCGCGGCCGATCAGCGGGTCGATCTTGCCACCGAGCGCCTGCTGGTTGAGGTTGACCGTGTATTGGTCGAGCGCACCACTGGGCGGAGCCTCGGCTTCGGTCTCGGTCTCGCCCTCAGCTTTCTGGCCAGACGCAGCCGGCTGCGCCTTGCTGATGCCGTGCGAAATGAAGTTGACCACGTCGAGGCGCGTCACGCCGCGCTGATGAAGGAAGTAGACGGCGTGCGAGTCCTTCTCGCCGAAGATCGCCACCAGCACGTTGGCGCCGGTGACCTCCTTCTTGCCCGAGGACTGGACGTGCAGGATGGCGCGCTGGATGACGCGCTGGAAGCCGAGCGTCGGTTGCGTATCGACGTCGCCCTCGCCGGCCACCTGCGGCGTGTGCTCGGCGACGAACTCGCTGAGCACCTTGCGCAGGTCTTCGAGGTCTGCGCCGCAGTTGACCAGCACCTCGCCGGCCGAAGGGTTGTCGATGAGCGCGAGCAGCAGATGTTCGACGGTGATGAACTCATGCCGCTTCTGCCGCGCGTCCATGAAAGCCATGTGCAGGCTGACTTCAAGTTCCTGGGCGATCATGGTCTCAGTTCTCCTCCATCAGACACTGCAAGGGATGCTTGTGCGACTTGGCGTGGGACAGCACCTGTTCGACCTTGGTCGCGGCGACATCGCGGGGGAACACCCCGCACACACCCACACCCTCAGTATGAACCTTGAGCATGACCCGTGTGGCGGATTCCGCATCGAGGTGAAAAAAGCGTTGCAGGATCTCCACCACGAACTCCATCGGCGTGTAGTCGTCGTTGACCAACAACACCTTGAACAGACGGGGCGGTTTGGCGCGTGCGCGCCTCTCTTTCAAGAGGGCGTCGCCGGCACTTTTAGACTGGCTGGACACAACAGGTGTTCCTCGGGAACCGTGACCCCATGATTTACGATGGAAGCTTAATTTTCAAGGCATCGACACATCGCAATCGACGTTCTCCATCTGTAGACGGTGTCTCGCGGGGCGCCTCGTCGCCCGTCGCGGGCGTGTGGACATCGTACAAATTGACATGACGCAGGCGATTTGCGCCAATCTAACTTGACTCGCGCCGGCAAGGCCCGTCAATATGCCGTGGCTTGTCGTCAGCACCCCGCTTTATCCCTGCGCTCTGCCAGTGCGATGTCCGAGGTCGGTTGGTCGCCAGGCGGAACACACATTCATCAATAAAAGCGCAGGAAGGAGTTTTGCATGGCAACTGGTACCGTCAAGTGGTTCAACGACGCCAAGGGTTTCGGCTTCATCACCCCGGATGAGGGTGGCGAAGACCTTTTCGCTCACTTCTCGGCCATCGACATGGCGGGCTTCAAGAGCCTCAAGGAAGGCCAGAAGGTTCAGTTCGAAGTGATTCAAGGTCCCAAGGGCAAGCAAGCCTCGAAGATCAAGGCCGCCTGATCCTCAGGATCACGGCCAAGAAGACCCCGGCTGTGGCCGGGGTTTTTTACGACTTGTGACGGGTCTTATATAAGATATAAAATAGAGTGATTGTCGCCCCTGCTGTTTGCCGTCAACATCCTCAAACACCCCGATAGCGCCCCGCCATGACTGATTTCGCCACCGCCGACCTGTGCGATGCCCACGAGGGCGTTGTTGCCGTTCTGGAACCGCTGCTGGCGCATTTCGGGGGTGTCTCTCGCTTCTGTGGCCCGGTGCAGACGGTCAAGGCGTTCGAGGACAACGTTTTGGTCAAGGCCGAACTCGCGAAGCCCGGTGAGGGCCGTGTGCTGGTGGTCGATGGCGGCGGCTCGCTGCGTTGCGCCATGGTCGGCGACATCCTCGCGCAGATGGCCGTCGACAACGGCTGGGCCGGCATCGTCGTCTACGGCGCCATCCGCGACTCGGCAGCGATCGGCGGCATGCCGGTCGGCGTCATGGCGCTGGGGACCCACCCGCAAAAAAGCATCAAGAAGGGCGCAGGCGATGTCGGCATCGCGGTGACCTTCGCCGGGCAGACCATCCGACCGGGTGCCTGGCTCTACGCCGACGATGACGGCGTGATCCTTGCCGACGCGCCGCTGCTCTGAACCCGTTCCACCTGAGTCGTACCCACTACACCCATAGGAGTCCAAGCATGTCGACCCGTGAACAACAGATCGCCGCCCTCGAGCA
>DALYGT010000017.1:0-11155 GCA_031971375.1 Burkholderiales bacterium
TAGCCGAGCCGCGCCTTCTCCGCCCACTTGAGCTTGCCCTGGCCCTGCAGTTCGCCGGCCAAGAGGCGCAACAGCGTGGTCTTGCCGACGCCGTTCTCGCCAACGATGGCGACCTTCTCGCCCGCCTCGATGTGGATGGAAAAGTCGCGGATGACCGGTGAACCGGGCTCATACGCGAAAGTGAGCGCTTCCACCTCGAGCGCCAGACGGTGCAGCTTGTCCTTGTCGTCGTACTCGAAGCGGATGAACGGGTATTGCCGCGACGAAGGCTTGACGTCCTCGACCTTGAGCTTGTCGATCTGCTTCATTCGGCTGGTGGCCTGCCGCGCCTTGGATTTGTGGGCGCGGAAGCGGCGAACAAATTCTTCCAGTTCAGCGATACGGTCCTTGGCCTTGGCGTTGGCCGACATCTGCCGCTGGCGGGCCAGGGTCGAGGCCTCCATGTAGTCGTCGTAATTGCCCGGGTAGACCTGGATCGTGCCGTAGTCCAGATCCGCCATGTGCGTGCAGACCTGGTTCAGGAAGTGCCGGTCGTGCGAGATGATGACCATGGTCGACTCGCGCTCGTTGAGCACACCCTCGAGCCAGCGGATGGTGTTGATGTCGAGGTTGTTGGTCGGCTCGTCGAGCAGCAGGATGTCGGGGTTGGCGAACAGCGCCTGGCACAGCAGCACGCGCAGCTTCCAGCCCGGCGCGACCTCGCGCATCGGACCCTGGTGCTGCTCGACCGGGATGCCCACACCGAGCAGCAACTCGCCGGCGCGCGACTCGGCGGTGTAGCCGTCGAACTCGGCAAAGCGGCCCTCGAGTTCGGCCGCCTTCATGTAGTCGTCTTCGCTGGCCTCGGGGTTGGCGTAGATGGCGTCCTTCTCCTGCATCACCGCCCACATCTCGGCGTGACCCATCATCACCACGTCGAGCACACGCATGTCCTCGTAGGCGAACTGGTCCTGGCGCAGGTAGGCCATGCGCTCGTGCGGGTCCTTGCTGACGTTGCCGCCACTCGGGTCGAGCACACCGCAGAGGATCTTCATGAAGGTCGACTTGCCCGCGCCGTTGGCGCCGATCAGGCCATAACGGTAGCCGTCGCCGAACTTGACGCTGACGTTCTCGAACAGGGGCTTGGCGCCGAATTGCTGGGTGATGTTGGCCGCGACCAGCATGGGGAGACTCCGAAGAAAAGATGCGACCGGAAGGCCGCGGGCGCCGACGTGGGCGCAGATATTAACAGCGGCAGGTCAGCTGGCCGCCGGGGCCTCGAAATCCAGATGCCCGTCGATCACCGTATAACGCACCCGCCCGGTCACCTCGCGGCCGAGGAATGGCGAGTTGCGGCCCTGACTGCGCAATGACTCGCGGGTCACGGTCCAGCGCGCGTCCGGGTCGAACACGCAGAGGTCGGCCGGGGCACCTTCGACCAGCCTTCCCAGCCCAAGGCCGAGCACCTGCGCCGGACGGTAGGTGACCGCCGCCAGCGCCTGCGGCAGGGCGATACCGGCCTCACGCGCCCAGCCCAACGTCAGCGGCAGCAGCAGCTCGACGCCGCTGGCACCCGGCTCGGACTCGCCGAACGGCACCTCTTTGGCCTCATCGTCGTGTGGCGCGTGGTCGGAGCACACCGCGTCGATGCTGCCATCGGCCAACCCGGCGGCCAGCGCTGCGCGGTCAGCCTCGCTGCGCAAGGGCGGTACCAGATGCGCCTGCGCGTCGAAGCGCCAAAGCTCGGCATCGGTCAGGTGCAGGTGGTGGGCAGCGACATCGCAGGTCAGCGGCAGGCCCTCGGCCTTGCCGGCACGGACCATCTCCAGCCCGGCCGCACTCGACAGACGGCACAGGTGCACACGCGAGCCGGTGACGCGCATCAACTGCAGCACGGCCCCGATGGCCAGCGTCTCCGCCACCACCGGAACACCGACCAGACCCAGCGTTCCAGCCGTGGCGCCCTCGTGGGCGATGCCGTTGCGGGCCAGGTGCGGATCCTGCGGGCGCAGCCAGAGCGGAAACCCAAAGGTCGCTGCGTACTGCATCGCGCGCATCAGCACCTGCGTGTCGGTGAGCGGCGCATCGGCCTGGCTGAAGGCCACGCAGCCCGCTTCGGTCAACTCCGACATCTCGGTGATACCAGCACCCTGCAGCCCGGGCGTGAGCGCGCCTACCGGGTAGACGCGTGGCCCGGGCAGGTTGCGCGCTCGGAACTTGAGCATCTCGACCAGACCAGGCTCGTCAAGCGGCGGATCGGTGTCGGGCGGACAAGCCAGCGCGGTCACGCCACCTGCGGCCGCCGCGTGCATCTCCGACTCCAGCGTCGCCTTGTGCTCGAGGCCCGGCTCGCGCAGCCGCGCGGCGAGGTCGACGAGTCCCGGCGCGACCACCAGACTGGCGGCGTCGATGACGCGCTGCGCCGCAAAGTCGGCCGGCTCGCGACCGATGGCAACGACGCGCCCAGCCGCGATGCAGACGTCGGCGACATGGTCAAAGCCGCTCGCCGGGTCGATGACACGGCCGCCGCGGATGACGATCTTCATGCCGCCCTCCGTTTCATGCTGTCCGCCCGGCGAGGAGGTTCATCACCGCCATGCGCACCGCGATGCCAAAGGTCACCTGCGGCAGGATCACCGCCTGCGGGCCATCCGCCACCGCCGAGTCGATCTCGACGCCGCGGTTCATGGGGCCGGGATGCATGACGATGGCGTCCGGCGCGGCCAGCGCCAGCTTCTCCGGTGTCAGCCCGTAGTTCTTGAAATACTCGCCGGCCGACGGCAGCAACGAGCCTTTCATGCGCTCGTTCTGCAGACGCAACATCATCACGACATCGACACCACGCAGACCGGCAGCCATGTCGTGAAAGACCTTGACGCCGAGTTCTTCCACGCCCGCGGGCAGCAAGGTGCGCGGCGCGATGACGCGGATGTCGCGCACGCCGAGCGTACGCAGCGCGTGGATCTCGGAGCGTGCGACCCGGCTGTGCAACACGTCACCGACGATGGCCACCGACAGCGGCGCGAAGTCGCCCTTGAACTGGCGGATGGTGAACATGTCCAGCAGGCCCTGCGTCGGGTGCGCGTGGCGGCCATCACCAGCGTTGACCACGGCGATGTGCGGCCGCACGTGCCGGGCGATGAAGTGCGCGGCGCCGCTGGCAGCGTGACGCACTACGAACAGGTCGGCATCCATCGCCTCGAGGTTCTGCACCGTGTCGAGAACGGTTTCTCCCTTGCTCTGACTGCTGGTCGCCACGTTGAGGCTGATGACATCAGCCGATAGGCGCTTGGCGGCGATCTCGAAGGTGGTGCGGGTCCGCGTCGAGGATTCGAAGAACAGGTTGAAGACGGTCTTGCCCTTGAGCAGCGGCAGCTTCCTGGCTTCGCCCTCGCCGACGCTGAGGAACGAACTTGCTGCGTCGAGGATCTGCAGCAGCACCTCGCGCGGCAGCCCGTGCAGCGTCAGCAGGTGACGCAGCCGGCCATCGTTGCCAAGTTGATCGGTGGCGAAACTCATGCGACTGCCCCCCCGGGGACACGCAAGGGGGACTCGCCCGGAGCCGGCTGGCGCTCAAACCACGTCTGCAGGATGGCCTGTGCAGCGACGCTGTCGAGCACCGCCTTGCGGCGATCCGCATCGAGGCCTGCTGCAGCGAGGTCCGCCTCCGCAACGGCCGACGTGTAGGACTCGTCGACCAGTTCAGCCGCAACGCCAAAGCGTCCCTCGAGTTGGCGCGCGAATTTGCGGCAGCGCGCGTTCATCGGGTGATCGGCCCGGTCCGGGGCCGGAAGGCCGACCACCGCGCGGGTCGGCCTCCACTCCGCGAACAGCTGCGCAAGCGTGGCAAAGCGCGTGTCGTTGTCACGTGCGTCGATGGTGCGCAGCGGGTGCGCCGAGCGCAGTTCCAGCTCGCCCACCGCGACGCCGATGCGCCGCTCACCAAAGTCGAAAGCGAGGACGGTCCCCGCCATCAGGCGTGTCCCGCCTCTTCCGAGAGACTGCCAAGCTCGATGCCCAGCAGCGCGAGCGCCCGGTCGACGCGCTCACCATAGGGTGCGTCGAAAAGGATCTGCGGGTCGGCCTGCACCGACAACCAGGCGTTGGCGACCATCTCCTGCTCGAGCTGACCGGCGGTCCATCCAGCATAGCCAAGGCTGACGATCATCTCGCTGGGCCCCTGCCCTGCGGCACAAGCCTCGAGGATGTCGCGAGACGTGGTGAGCGACACCCCCTCCCGCACCGGGAGGCTCGACTGCCACTTGCCGGTCGGACGGTGCAGCACGAAGCCGCGGTCGGTCTGCACCGGGCCGCCGAACATCACCGGACGGTCAGACAAGTCGGACGACTCGAGGTCGATGTTGATCTGCTTGAAAAGCGCACCCATCGTCATGTCCGTCGGACGGTTGACGACGATGCCGAGCGCGCCGTCACTGTTGTGCTCACACACGTAGGTCAGGGTGCCGGCAAAGTGCGGGTCGGCCATGCCGGGCATGGCGATCAGGAAGTGGTGGGTCAGATCCAGCGCGGCCATGGGTTTATTGTAGGGCAGTCCCGGCGCCATCGTGGCGCACAAAAAAGGCCGGCAGAGCCGGCCTTCTTCGCGAACGCCAAGCAACGGTCAAGCTGCCTCGACCTCGACGGCAGCCGACGGCTCCGGCTGATCCATCAGGCTGACCAGCGCCATCGGCGCGTTGTCGCCTTGGCGGAAGCCGAACTTGAGGATGCTCAGGTAACCGCCAGGACGTGCGGCATAACGCGGGCCCAGCTCGTCGAACAGCTTGACCACCATCTCGCGATCACGCAGGCGGTTGAAGGCCAGACGGCGGTTGGCCAGGGTCGGGGTCTTGGCCAGCGTGATCAGCGGCTCGGCGACACGACGCAGCTCTTTGGCCTTCGGCAGCGTGGTACGGATGGTCTCGTAGCGCAGTAGGGCGTTGGTCAGGTTGCGCAGCATGGCCAGCCGGTGGCTGCTGGTGCGGTTCAGTTTTCTCAATCCATGACGGTGACGCATGGTTGTCTCCTCAATTGCGTTCGAGGCCGGCCGGGGGCCAGTTCTCGAGCTTCATGCCCAGGGTGAGGCCACGCGAGGCCAGCACTTCCTTGATCTCGGTGAGCGACTTGCGGCCGAGGTTCGGGGTCTTGAGCAACTCCGCCTCGGTGCGCTGGATCAGGTCACCGATGTAATAGATGTTCTCAGCCTTGAGGCAGTTCGCCGAGCGGACGGTGAGTTCGAGGTCGTCGACCGGACGCAACAGGACCGGATCGACCTGCGGCGCGCGCGTCGGCTCGCCCGGAGCTTCGGTGCTTTGGAAGCTGGCGAAGGTCGACAACTGATCGACCAGCAAGGTCGCGGCTTGGCGCAGTGCGTCTTCCGGGTCGATCACGCCGTTGGTCTCGATGTCGATGACCAGCTTGTCGAGGTCGGTACGCTGTTCGACGCGCGCGGCCTGAACTTCGTAGCTCACCCGGCGGACCGGAGAGAACGACGCATCGAGCACCAGGGTGCCGATCTGGCGCGCCTGGATGCTGTCATTGCGCAGATTACCCGGCACGTAGCCGCGGCCGCGCTCGACCTTGATCTCCATGTTGAGCGCGCCACCAGGGTTGACGTGGGCGATCACATGGTCGGGGTTGATGACCTCGACATCGTGACCGAGGCCGATATCACCTGCCGTAACGACACCCTCACCGTCCTTCTTGAGTTCGATGAGGACTTCGCTGCGAGTGTTCAGCTTGAACACCACGCCCTTCAGGTTGAGCAGCAGGTCGACCACGTCCTCCTGGACGCCATCGATCGTCGAATACTCGTGCACCACGCCATTGATGCGGACCTCGGTCGGCGCATAGCCCGACATCGAAGACAGCAGGATGCGGCGCAGAGCGTTGCCCAGCGTATGGCCGTAGCCCCGCTCGAACGGCTCCATGACGATGCGGGCGTGCGTCGGCGAGACGGTCTCGACATCAATGATGCGCGGCTTCAGAAATCCTTCACTCTGCATGAATGCTTGCCCTCGATTGGCGATCCGCCGGTTGACGGCGGGCCGGATTACTTGGAATACAGTTCGACCACCAGGTTTTCGCGGATGGTCGCCGGCAGGTCTACACGTTGCGGCGCAGCCTTGTAGGTGCCCTTGAGCGCCTTGGCGTCGACCTCTACCCAATCCGGGAAACCGCGCTGCTCGGCCGAAGCCAGCGCTGCCTTGATGCGCAACTGCTCCTTGGCGGTCGGAGCGACTTCCAGCACGTCGCCAGCACGCAGCTGGTACGCCGGGATGTTGACGCGGCGACCGTTGACGAGGATGGCGTTGTGCCGGACCACCTGGCGCGCTTCGTTGCGCGAAGCGCCGAACCCCATGCGAAACGCGACCGTGTCGAGACGGCTCTCGAGCATCTGCAGCAGGCTTTCACCCGTCACACCCTTGCGGCGATCGGCTTCCTTGTAGGTCTTGCGGAACTGACGCTCGAGCACACCGTAGATGCGGCGGATCTTCTGCTTTTCGCGCAGTTGCGCGCCGTAGTCCGACAACTTGACCTGCTTTTGACCATGCTGGCCCGGGGCATAAGCGCGGCGCTCGATGGCGCACTTGTCAGAGAAACACTTCTCGCCCTTGAGGAACAGCTTCTCGCCTTCGCGGCGACACTGACGGCACTTGGCGTCCAGATTTCTTGCCATGTCTTGCTCCAGTCCTTAGATGCGGCGCTTCTTCGGCGGACGGCACCCGTTGTGCGGGATCGGCGTCACGTCCGAGATGCTGATGATCTTGAAGCCCACGTTGTTCAGCGCGCGGACTGCCGATTCCCGTCCGGGGCCGGGACCCTTGATGCGCACTTCGAGGTTCTTCACCCCGTATTCCTGGGCAGCACGGCCAGCGCTCTCCGCAGCAATCTGTGCTGCGAACGGCGTCGACTTGCGCGAACCCTTGAAGCCGCCGCCACCTGAGGTCGCCCACGACAGGGCATTGCCCTGACGGTCGGTGATGGTGACGATCGTGTTGTTGAACGACGCGTGAATGTGCGCGATACCGTCCGATACGCTCTTGCGTACCTTCTTCCGGACCCGGTTGCTTGCCTTGGTTGCCATGTTTCAGCCCTTGATCACTTGGTGGCGCGGATGGCCTTGCGCGGACCCTTGCGGGTGCGTGCATTGGTACGGGTGCGCTGGCCGCGGACCGGCAGACCCTTGCGATGGCGGACGCCGCGGTAGCAGCCGAGATCCATCAGGCGCTTGATGCTCATCGAGACTTCGCGGCGCAGGTCGCCCTCGACCGTGAACCTGCCGACCTCTTCGCGCAGACGTTCCATCTCGCTGTCGGTCAAGTCCTTGATCTTCTTCGAGTACTCGATGCCGGCGGCCTCGCAGATCTTGCGGGCGCGCGGACGACCGACGCCGAAGATGGCGGTCAGGCCGATCTCGGTATGCTGGTGGTTGGGGATGTTGACCCCTGCGATCCGTGCCATGTTCGCTACCTCTTAAAACCCGGGCTCAGCCCTGGCGTTGCTTGTGACGCGCGTCTGCGCAGATGACGCGGACGATCCCGTTGCGGCGGATGATCTTGCACTTGCGGCAGATCTTCTTGACCGATGCCTGAACTCTCATGGTTCAACCCTCTCTTCTGATCACTTCGCGCGGAACACGATCCGCGCACGCGACAGGTCGTACGGCGTGAGCTCGACCGTTACCTTGTCCCCTGGAAGGATGCGGATGTAGTGCATACGCATCTTTCCCGAAATATGTCCAAGCACGATGTGCCCGTTCTCCAACTTCACCTTGAAGGTCGCATTGGGCAGGTTCTCAAGAACCTCCCCCTGCATCTGGATCACATCCTCCTTGGACACGGCTCAGCGCCCGCCCATGGGCGACATGCCCTTGAAATTCGCCTTCTTGAGCAGGCCCTCGTACTGCTGGGACATCATGTGGGCCTGCACCTGCGTCATGAAGTCCATGGAAACGACCACGATGATCAGCAGCGAGGTGCCGCCAAAATAGAACGGCGTGCCCAGCGCCACCACCAGGAACTCCGGCAGCAGGCAGACCAAGGTGATGTAGATGGCGCCGGCAAGCGTCAGACGCATGGTCACCTTGTCGATGTACTTGGCCGTCTGCTCACCCGGGCGGATGCCAGGGATGAAGGCGCCGCTGCGCTTGAGGTTGTCCGCCGTCTCCTTCGGGTTGAACACCAGCGCGGTGTAGAAGAAGCAGAAAAAGACGATGGCAGCGACATACAGGGTCACGTAGACCGGCTGCCCCGGCGCCAGGGCGCCAGCGATGTCGCGCAGCCAGACCATGCTCTCCGATTGCCCGAACCAGCCGGACAAAGTTGCCGGGAACAGAATCAGGCTCGACGCAAAGATCGGCGGAATGACGCCCGACATGTTCAGCTTGAGCGGCAAGTGGCTGCTCTGTCCGCCGTACACCTTGTTCCCCACTTGGCGCTTGGCGTAATTGACGAGGATCTTGCGTTGACCGCGCTCCACAAACACCACGAAGTAGGTCACGAGGACCACCACAACGAACAGGGCGATGATCGCGGGGATCGAGAACGAACCGGTGCGTCCCAGCTCGAGCGTGCTACCCACAGCGTGCGGAAGGCCGGAAACGATGCCCGCGAAGATGATCATGGAGATACCGTTGCCGAGGCCACGCTCGGTGATCTGCTCACCCAGCCACATCAGGAACATGGTCCCCGCGGTCAGCGTAAGGATCGTGGTGACGCGGAACACGTAGCCCGGCTCGATCACCAGACCTTGTTGTGACTCGAGCGCGATCGAGATGCCCAACGCCTGGATCACCGCGAGCAGAACCGTGCCGTAGCGGGTATACCGGGTGATCTTGCGACGGCCAGCCTCGCCTTCTTTCTTCAAGGCCTCGAGCTCAGGCGACATCACCGACGCAAGTTGCATGATGATCGAAGCCGAGATGTACGGCATGATCCCCAGTGCAAAGATGGTGAAGCGCTGCAGCGCGCCGCCAGAGAACATGTTGAACATGCCCAGAATGCCGCCTTGCTGGCTCTTGAACAGCTGTTCGAGCATGGCGGGATCGATGCCTGGTACGGGGATGTGCGCGCCGACACGGTAGACGACGAGCGCGCCCAGCAGGAAAAGCAGGCGACGCTTGAGGTCGCCCAGCTTCCCTGCCATCCCGAGAGCGTTCGTCGCGCCAGCCAAAGTCGTGTCCCTCAGCCCTGCGCGTCGGCAATGCTGCCGCCGGCAGCTTCGATCGCGGCGCGCGCGCCCTTGGTCGCACGCAGCCCGTGCAGCTTCACGGCACGGTCGATCGAACCAGACAGGATGACCTTGGCAGCCGTGCAAAGCTGATCGACGACGCCGGCCTGCTTGAGCGTCAGCAGGTCGATATCGACACCCGCGACAGCGGCCAAATCAGACAGGCGAACCTCAGCGGTCATGCCGGCAGCGAGCGACTTGAAGCCGCGCTTGGGCAGACGACGTTGGAGCGGCATCTGACCGCCTTCGAAGCCGACCTTGTGGAAACCACCGGCACGCGACTTCTGACCCTTGTGACCACGGCCAGCGGTCTTGCCCAGGCCAGAGCCGATGCCACGACCGACGCGGCGACGCGCCTTCTTGGCACCCTCGGCGGGCTTTACTGTATTCAGTTCCATGTCAGGCCTCGCACTTGAGGAGGAAACGGGCCGCGTTCACCATGCCGCGGTTGGCGGGCGTGTCCGCGACCTCGACGGTCTGGTTGAGCTTGCGCAGGCCAAGCCCAGCGACGCTCGCGCGGTGGCTGTGCTGGGTGCCGATCGGGCTCTTCACCAGCGTGACACGCAGCGTCCCGACGCTCTGCGCGGACGCGGCGACCGCCGTGGCGGCCGCAGACTTCGGAGCAACGGCCTTCTTGGCCGGCTTTGCAGCGGTGGTCTTTTCGGTAGCCATGATCAGCCCAGGATGTCTTCGACCGATTTGCCGCGCTTGGCGGCGACTTCGGACGGGGTGTAGACGTTGCGCAAGCCGTTGATGGTCGCGCGGACGACGTTGTAGGGATTGGTCGAGCCGAAGCACTTGGCGAGCACATTGCGCACGCCCATGACCTCGAAGACAGCGCGCATCGGGCCGCCGGCGATGATGCCGGTACCTTCGGATGCCGGCTGGATCAGCACCGTGGAAGCGCCGTGCCGACCGATCACCGCGTGATGGAAGGTGCCTTCGCGCAACGGCACCTTGGCCAGGTTGCGGCGAGCTTCGTCGAGCGACTTCTGCATCGCCGACGGCACTTCACGCGCCTTGCCCTTGCCCATGCCGATGCCGCCCTCGCCATCGCCGACCACGGTCAGCGCAGCGAAGCCGAGGATACGACCACCCTTGACGACCTTGGTGACACGGTTCACCGCGATCATCTTCTCGCGGAGGCCGTCGCCCTTGTCTTCGGTTTGTTGCTGGTTTCTGGTTGCCATCGCAGCCCCGATCAGAACTTGAGTCCGCCTTCACGCGCGGCTTCCGCCAACGCCTTCACGCGACCATGGAATTTGAACCCGCTGCGATCGAACGCGACCTCTTCGATGCCCAGCGCCTTTGCCTTCTCGGCGATCCGCTTGCCCACTTGTTCGGCAGCGCCGACGTTGGCGCCATTCGGCGTCGCACCGCGCATGTCTTTGTCCAGAGTGGACGCACTGGCCAGCACGCTCGAACCATCCGCGGCGATGATCTGCGCATAGATGTGCTGGTTCGAGCGATGCACCGCCAGGCGAACGGCGCGGAGGCCGCGGATGCGCAGGCGGGTACTCCGGGCCCGGCGCAGACGTGATTGCTTCTTGTCCATGTTGTCGGCCCCTTACTTCTTCTTGGTCTCTTTGATGACGACCGTCTCGTCCGAATAACGGACGCCCTTGCCCTTGTAGGGCTCCGGCGGACGGTAGCCACGGATCTCGGCTGCGACCTGGCCGAGCTTCTGCTTGTCGATACCCTTGAGGACGATCTCGGTCTGCGTCGGCGTCTCGACCTTGATACCGGCCGGCATCTTGTGTTCAACCGGGTGCGAGAAGCCGAGCGACAGGTTGACCTTGTCGCCCTGCGCCTGCGCCCGATAGCCCACGCCGACCAGGTTCAGCTTGCGCTCGAAGCCCTTGCTGACACCCTGCACCATGTTGGCGAGCAGGGCGCGCAGCGTACCGCTCATGGCGTTGGCTTCGCGTGATTCGTTGGCAGGCGCAAA
>DALYGT010000018.1:0-10815 GCA_031971375.1 Burkholderiales bacterium
TTCTCCGGCTGCTGCACCGCCCCCGCCGGCCGCACCTGCCGCCAACCCGGTCGCCGCTGCAACCACGCCGGTCGCGCCGCCACCACCCAGCCCGGTCGCCGCCGAGAAGCCGCCGACCCCGCCGGACGCTGCCGACAAGGGCGACAAGGCCCTGGCTGCTGCCGCGCCCCCCCCACCCCCCAAGGTGGCCAGCCAGACCGTTCGGGTCGTCACCAAGATCCAGACGGTGGCCGAGGGCATCAACGTCGCCCAGCCCGTCGCACCCAGAGTGAGCGGGGCGCCCGGCGTCGACGCCCGGTTCTCCCTCAGCGGCAACCCCTCGCTGTACTAACATGCGACCTGCAGCTTTTCCGTGTCTGCCTGACCGACCCGAACGCAGCGGTGTGCCGCACCCGGTCCGGGCGCTTGCAGCCCGCCGCCACGGGTCTGCCGCGTGATGGGGGTGGGTGCGCTGCGGCCCCTTCGTCGACATGTCTCGCCCTGCGTGTCCAGTCTGGGCGCTGGCTTGCTCCTCGCATCGATGCTCGGCCTGGCGCCGACAGCCTTCGCCGCGTCGCTCGGCAACAACCTTTCTGACGAGGCCTGCGAGGCAGCCGCACGCGACGACATCGCCCCCGAACCGGGCCTCCCGCCAGACCTCAAGATCCGCTGCAACGACCGCGATAGCGGGTCGGTCGTGTTCTCCCGCTTCTTCCCCGGCGACCGCAAAGGCGAAGACCTGCGCGCTGCCTTGATCAGCCAGTACAAGGGGAGTCGCGCGCACAAACTCCTGCAACAGCGCATGAGCTGCCGTGACGGACAATGGTTCGGCCAAGGGCTCGGCCTGTATGCCATCCCCTGCAATCTGAAAGACGGCGGTTGGCCGCACATGGTGGTCGTCGGCGGCGCCAACAACCTCCTCAGCGTCGCAGACGGCCCGCCCTCCAACTGGCCCGTCCTTTATAAGCTGGTCACCGGCAAAGACAGCGAGAGCAACAAGGCGGAGCTCACCGAACAACTCAAGACGGTCTGGGGGGGGGCTGTGGTGCTGGCCACATCGGCCGATCTGGCGCGTTTCAAACAGCTCCTGCGGGATGGCCGCAGTGCCAACGGCGTACGCAAGTTCAAGGAGGCCGAGGACCGCATCCGTCAGGCGCTCGATATCCAGACCAAGCTGCTTGGCGAGAACGACGTCGCCATCGCCGACACCCTCATGGACCTCGCCATCAACGTCAGCAACCAGGGCCGCAGCGACGAGGCACAGGCGCTATTCCGCCGTGCCGAGCCGATCATCCAGCGCTCACCGAACGAGGTCGACCGCGCGCGGTTCACCACCTACGAAGGTCTGGAAGCGGCCAACCGCGGAGAATTCGCCACCGCATTGCAGTACGCCCGCGCGGCCACCGAGGCCTGGCGCAAGATGCTCGCCGGCAACAACGCTTATGCCCAGTTCCAAGGCGGTGGTGGCGACAAGAAAGACGTTGAGAAGGGCGAACTCGCCGTAGCGCTCAACCTCGAGGCTCGCATGGCGCTGCGCAACGACGATCTGGTCGGTGCCAACGCCGCCGCGACCGAGGCCCTGCTGCTGATCGACCAGACCAGCGACGTGCCGAAGTGGTGGAAGTCCGACATCCTTATGACCCTCGGCGAGATCAGTGTCTTGCAGGGCCGGCTCTCCGCTGCCGAGACCTATCTCAACGGCGCGCTCGCTGCCCGCCGGCAGATCTTCGGCGAGGGCCTGCAGACCATCGCGGTGCTGACCCAGCTCGGCCGCGCTTATCAGGCCGAGAGCGTGAACACCTCGGCGATCATCAGCTTCCGCGACGCCTTCAAGGCTGCCAAGGCGTTGCCCCAGACCAACGATGTCTTTACCGCCGAAGAGCTCATGCCGTTCGCCGCGGCGATCGTCAGCTACGCCGACACCCTTACCGACGACACCGCCAAGCAGGGGCTCTTCTCGGAGGCGTTTGATGCCTTCCAGATGGTCCGCTCGAGCGTGCTCGAAAAGACCATCGCGCAGGCTGCGGCCAAGCTCGCCACCAGCGACCCCGAGATCGGCGCGCTGATCGAGCAGGTGCAGGCCACCCAGCGTGAGCGCGACGTCGCCAAGATCGAGCTTGCGCATGAACAGTCTCTCGGTGATGACGAGCGCAGCGCCAAGGTCGAAGCTGCCTTGCAGCAGCGCATCACCGAATCCGAGAAACGGGTGACCGAGCTCACCAAGGACCTGAACACCCGTTTCCCCGAATACACCAACCTCGCCACACCTAAACCGCTCGAACTCACCGAACTGCGCAAGCGCCTTGGCGACCGCGAAGGCCTGGTCAGCTTCCTGCTCGGGCGCAAGCAGTCATTCGTACAACTGGTCAAGCGCTCGGGCATCTGGATCGCTCCCGTGCCGGAGAGCGCCGCGTCGATCAAGGATACGGTCAAGGCACTGCGCCGCGCGCTCGAGATCCAGGGCGGCTCCATCAACGAGTTCGATCTCGAAGCCTCGCACGAGCTCTACCGCAACCTGTTCAAGGGCATCGAGCCGCAGATGGAGGGGCTCGATCACCTCATCGTGGTGCCGAGCGGCGCACTGGCCAGCCTGCCCTTCGGCCTGCTGGTCACGCAGAAACCTGTCGGCGGCGACTACACCAAGGCGCACTGGCTCACCCAGCGCATCTCCATCTCACACGTTCCCTCGCTCAACGCCTTCTATACCTTGCGCGCGACCCGCACCATCATTGCGCCACCAAAACCACTGCTCGGTTTTGGTGACCCGGTGCTCAAAGGCACGGCGGCCAAGAAGGGCGAGGAAAGCGGTCTCGCCAAGGTCGGGCAGGCCTGTCGACCGGATGGCCCGATGGACCGTCAGACGCTGGTCGACCTTGCGCCGCTGCCGGAGACCGCTCAAGAGCTCAAGAACGTCTCGTCCATCCTGCGCGCGGGCGACGACTCGGTGTTCATGCGCGAGCGCGCCACCGAGGACAACCTGCGCAAGCTCAAGCTCGACCAGTACCGCGTGCTCTACTTCGCCACCCACGGCCTGTTGCCAGGCGAACTCAAGTGTCAGGCGGCGCCCGGGCTGGTGCTCACCCCACCCGCCGAGCAAGCCTCGAGCAAGGACACCGACGGCCTGCTCGAGGCCAGCGAGATCGCCAATCTACGCATCAACGCCGACCTCGTCGTGCTGTCCGCCTGCAACACCGCCGGCGGCGGCGGCAAGTTCGGCGGCGAGGCGCTCTCCGGTCTGGCCGAGGCGTTCTTCCACGCGGGCGCGCGCAGCATGATCGTCAGTCACTGGCAGGTGCCGTCGGCGGCTACCGCACAACTGATGTCGGGCACCTTCAATTACCTGGGCCCGCAACTCGCCACCGGTTCGGCACCGGCCCTGCGCGACTCGCAGATCAAGCTCATCGCCAACAAGACCACCGCCCACCCGTTCTTCTGGGCGGCCTTTGTCGTGGTCGGCGACGGCCTCTCGGCATCGACACCCGCCGAAGGTGCGGCCAGCACGGCCGAAAGCTCTCCCCCTGTGACCGATCCTGCGGCAAAATCAGCCAAGGACAAAGCCGAGACCGGCCGCAAGAATCCGAAAGCCAGGGAGAAGCAGACTTGAGGTGTTCGAGGCCTGCCCTCGCCATCCTGTTGTGGCTGACGCTGCCAATCTGGGCCAGCGCGGCCAACCTCATCGTTCTCGAAGCCCGCGGCGGTGGACTCACCACCGGCCAGTCGATCCCTTCGGACAAGCCGATCACCCTCAAAGAGGGCGAGCGCGTGACGGTGATCGGCCCGGATGGCAAGAGCGTGACGCTCCGCGGCCCGTTCAATGGCCCGCCGATGGCCGGCGGCGGCGCGGCTGCTGACCCCAAACAGGCGCTCGCCGCGCTGGTCGCCACCCGCGACGCCCGCACCAGCAGCGTCGGTGTGATCCGTGCCGGTACCGATGCGGCCAAGCTGCCTGAGCCCTGGCTCATCGACATGAGCCGCCCTGGTCCGCGTTGCCTGCTCGAAGGTGAGCGCGCAGTCTGGTGGCGACCCGATGCCAGCCACGACGAGGACTTCACCGTCTATCCGGTCGACCGTTCGTGGCGCGCCGACTTCCACTGGAAGGCCGGCGAGGATCGCCAACCCGTGCCGCCAGTCAGCCGCTTCGAAGGGCAGAACTCGTTCATCATCAGCGTCGCCAAGCAGGAACACGCCATCAGCATCACCACCGTGCCGCGCGGCATCGACAACGACTTCGTGCTGACCAGCTGGATGCTCCAGAAGGGATGTGTGCAGCAGGCAGACGCGCTGATCCGCAAGATCGGCGGTACCCCGTCCGCGCCCGATCAACCCTGACCTCCAGACCCCGAGACACCCCGACACCCGGCCCGCCGACCGAGGACGACCCGCAATGCCCATGCTATCCAAGAAAAAACTCAAGGAACTTGCCACTGCCTTTGGCGTGGCGGTCCTGGCCACCGCGCTGGCCGCGACCGCGACCAAGTACCTGACCTTCCTCTCGAGCCTCGAGAACATCGCGGCCGACATCCGCATCGCCGCGCTGCAGCCGCCGATGCCGCAGAGCAAGGACATCGTCATCGCCGGCATCACCGAAGAGACGGTGGCGCAATTCCCTTACCGCTCGCCGGTCGACCGCGCCTTCCTCGCCAATCTGCTCAAGACGCTCGAAAAGAAAGGTGCGAAAGCGATCGGCGTCGACGTCCTGTTCGACCAACCGACCGAGCCGGAGAAGGACGACCTGCTCAAGAAGACCATCCGCGAGCTCAAGACGCCGCTGCTGGTCAGCTACACCAATACACCAACTGTGGTGAACGAGGACCAGCTGAAATACCTCAACGACTTCGTGCCGGAGGCCAAGCGCGGCGGTGCGAACCTCGTCACCGACCCGTTCGATGGCAGCGTGCGCTGGACCTTCGCCGGCGAGACCAATCCGGGCATGCCACTCGGTTTCCCGCGCAAGGCCGCCCAACTGGTCGGGGTGGAGACCGCCAAGGTCAACGAGGAGATCGCCTGGCGGCCGCAGCCAGACGCCGAGACGCCACCCTTCCCGATCTACCCTTCACATGCGCTTGCCGTGATGCCTGACGACTGGGTCAAGGGAAAGATCGTGTTGGTCGGCGCCGTGCTCTCCATCACCGACCGCCATCGCACCCCCATGGCGGTGGTCTACGACGACGACCGCGGCATGATGCCGGGGATCGAGGTGCAGGCGCATGGCCTCTCACAGCTGCTCGAAGGCCGCCACCACCCGCGTCTGGCTTGGGAATGGGGGCTCATCCTCACCGCTGTCTTCGCCCTGCTCGGCATGGCCATCGGCCTGCTCAAGAAGGGCCTCGCCTTTAATGTGGTGGTCGGTATCGTGCTGATCGCCGGCTGGTGGGTCGGCTCGATGCTCGGCTTCACCTATGGCTTCCCGCTGGTGCCACTGGTCTCGCCGACGCTCGGACTCGCCCTCTCCCTGTGGATGATGGACACCGTGATCGGCGGCGCCGAGCGCAAGCAGCGCCAGTTCGTGCAGGGCGCTTTTAGCCGGTATGTGTCGCCGGACGTGGTCAACCAGCTGGTCGACAACCCCGAGGCTCTCACAGTGCAGGGCACCCGCCGCGAGGTCAGCTTCATCTTCACCGACGTCGCCGGCTTCACCACGCTGTCCGAGGGCCTGACCGCCGAGAAGCTGTCCGAGACGCTCAACGCCTATCTCGATGGCGCCTGCCAGATCATCCTCGAGAAGAAGGGGACCATCGACAAGTTCATCGGCGACGCGATCATGACCATCTTCAACGCGCCTATCCCGCTGGAGGACCATTGCGAACGCGCGGTGCGTTGCGCGCTGGCCATCGATGCCTACGCCGAGGACTTCCGCAAGCGCTACAACGCCGACGGTATCCCGATCGGCGTCACCCGGATCGGCATCCACTGTGGCCCGGCGGTGGTCGGCAACTTCGGCTCGCACCAGCGCATGGACTTCACTGCGCTGGGCGACACGGTGAACACCGCCGCACGCTGCGAGGGCGTCAACAAGTACTTCGGCACGCGCATCTGCGCCACCCAGCCGATCGTCGACCAGTGCAAGACAGTGCGCTTCCGCCCCATCGGCGACGTGGTGCTCAAGGGCAAGACCGAGGCAGTGACGCTCTACAATCCGGTCACCGATGAATACGCCGCCTCCCCGGCCTACACCGACTACATGGACGTCTACGAACTGCTCAAGGCCGAAGACCCCAAGGGGGGCGATGCCGTCCGCGCGCTCAAAGCCAAGTACCCGGAGGACGCCCTGATCGACTTCCACCTCGATCGTGTCGAAGCAGGGTTGTGCACCGCGCGTGTGGTGATGGAGGACAAGTGACGCATCGCACGTTGTCGGCGACGAGCGCAGCAGCCTTGGCGTTGTTGCTCGCCAGCCTGCCGGCGTTCGCGGTCGACCTGCCGCCCGGAGCGACCCAGCAGACCGACCAGATCTCGCGCCAGCGGGTCCCGGTCTTGCCCTTGCCGGCCAGCCCGAGCTTCGATCTGCGCCTGCAGGCGCCGGAAAAGGCTGCGGTGCCGCGAGCCGTCGATGATCTGGTTTTCGAGATCAAGGGCGTCCGCGTGAGCGGCAACACCTTGTTCAGCCAAGACGAGGTGGACCGCTTGTTCAAACCGGCGATCGGCCCTGCGGTGACCCTCGCCAGCTTGCGTGACGCGGCAGAGAAGCTCGAATCCAGGTTCCGTGAAAAGGGCTACTTCCTGACCCGTGTCTATGTGCCGCCGCAGCAGGTCAAGGACGGCATCTTCGAAGTGCAGGTCATCGAGGGCTATCTCAGCGCGGTCTACGTGGATGGTGCGCCGAGCGAATCACTACGCAAGCGCGTCGAGGCGATTGCCGGGCCGCTGCTGAACAAGCGCCCGATCGACCTTGCCAGCATCGAACGCGCGCTCCTGCTGATCAACGACCTGCCCGGGGTGGTCGGCACCAGCCTGCTGCGACAGGGCGCGGACCTCGGCGCCTCCGAGATCGTGGTCACCGTGGCGGGCCTGCCGAACAGCCACTTGATCACCTTCAACAACACTGGTTCACGAACCGTCGGGCCGCTGACCGTCGGCGTCAACTCGACGTTCTACAACCCGTTCGGCCGCGCCGGATCATTCAACATCGGCCTGACCCAGGGTGGCGACTTCACCAACGTCGACGAACTCACGGCCTTCAATTTCCGCTACAGCGTCCCGGTCGGAACCAATGGCGCCATCTTCAGCTTTGGCGGGCTGGCGTCCAATGCCTTGCCGGGTGGCACCATCCGTGCACTCGACATCCGAGCGGTGTCCGAATCGGTCTCGCCCCGTCTGAGACTGCCCCTGCTGCGCACCCGCCCCGACTCGGTCTACCTCGACCTCGGTCTGGCCGTGAACCGCTCGCGCACCCTCCTCGCCGGCGACCTTCTCACCTTCGACAAGACCACGGTTGCCGAAGCCACGGTGTCGTGGGTGCAGAACGGCTGGGGCAACGGCACCACCAACACCAGCCTGAGCGTGTTCCAGTCATTGCCAGTATTCGATCAGACGCGGGTCGCCACGGGCGTCAAGACCAATGTCAAGGACGAGGACTTCACCAAGATCGCCTTCAACGTGTCGCGCATCCAGCAGACCCGGATCACCAACCTCAGCCTGCTCGCGCAGATCCAGGGGCAGTGGACCGACCAACGACTGCCGACCGGCGAGTACGTGTCGTTCGGCGGTGTCGGCATCGGCCGCGGCTTCGACGGCGGTGCCTCTTCGGGCGACAAGGGTATCGGCGGGCTGGTCGAGGTCCGCTACGACTCCTCCCTTGGCCGCCAACCTTGGTTCGGACCGATGCAGTTCTATGCTTTCTTTGACGGCGGGCGAGCCTTCCTTAATACGCCCGGCAGCACACAACCGCCCAAGATCACGTCAGAGGGCTTTGGCGTGCGCTTCCCCTTCGCCAGCAACGGTTACATGGACCTGCAGGTCGCCAACGGCAACGAGACGCTGTCGGGTGCCAATCAGCGCGGCAACCCGCGTTTTCTGTTCAGCGGGCTGCTGCGTTTCTGATCGGCGTCACCGCTTCAAGTGCGGTGACGGGCGGCCTTGTGATGACCGACCTCAGCTCTCGCTGACCATCGCCAGCAGCTTGTCCGGCGGCATGCGCATCGCCGCACCGGTGGGGCAGGCACTCACGCAACGCGGCCCGCCACTGCTCGACTTGCAGAGGTCGCACTTGGTCGCCTTCTTGGTCGCCTCGGGGTCGTAGTCCGGTGCGCGGTCGCCCGGTGCCTTGCCGATACCAAACAGCAACCACGCCAGACCACCACCGAACTTGGCCTTCTTGCGCGGCGCCAGTTGCACCACGCCATACGGGCAGTTGCGCTCGCAGTTGCCGCAGCCGATGCACGCATCACTGATGAACACTTCGCCGGTCGGACCGCGGCTGATGGCGTCGGGCGGGCAGTCCTTCATGCAGTGCGGGTTCTCGCAGTGGCGGCAAGCCACCGGGATATGCAGATGGTTCAGCGTCGGCCCCATGTCGCGGCGCAGGCGTGAGACGCCGTCGTGCGTCTCGGCACAGGCGACCTCGCAGTTGTTGCACTGGACGCACTTGGTCTCGTCGATGACGAGGATGTTGGAGGCATCGCCCACGCCCTGCGCGAGCAGGAACTGCGCCATGAACGAGCTTTCACCGGAGGCGTCGGCGCGCGTCACGTTGGCGCGGGTGCGCTCCATGACCAAGGCCTGCAGCGTCTCCTTGAGCTTTGCGTTGCGCTCGATCTCGGCCTTGAAGCGCGCGCCTTCGAACACCAGCGCTTCGGTCAGCACCGTGGCGGTGACTGTCGCCGAGCGCTTGGAGTCGTCGATCAGCGCCATCTCGCCGATGTAGCCGCCGGCGGAGACGTAGCCCAGCGACTGTTTCTGCCCGCCGGCGAGTCGGCTCACCTCGACCGAGCCACGGCGGCTCAGGTACAGGCCGTCGGCGTCATCACCTTCCTTGAACAGCGCCTGCTTGGCGTTGTAACGCTTGAGTTCGACGCCGCCCTGGATCAGCGCATCGATCGACTCGGGCGTCATCGCCGAGCCGATGTAGTTGATGATGGCGTTGCGGACAAAAGCGTTGTCGATCTGCTTGCGGACCTCATCCGACGACGAGATCAGCTTGAGCATGGCGCGGCGCGGCGTCTCGATCAGCACGCAGCCCTCACCCGCGAGGATCGTCGCCGTGCGGCGGCGGCCCGAGAGCAGACCCATCTCGCCAAAGAAGCGCCCGGCCGGGAGCGTGATGTACTTGGCCGGCTTGACGTCATCCGGCGAGATCTGCACATCGACCGACCCTTCGGCGATGGCAAAGAAGGTGTTGGTGTAGTCACCCTTGGTAAAGACGACTTCACCCTTCTTCATCACCCGCACGGTGGACTCGAGCAGGATCTCGCGCATCTGCAGCTTGGTCACCGCAGCAAAGAACGCCGACGACGCCCGCAGCGAGTCGATCAGGTCGCCAACGTTGCCATCAGGCTTCCAGTTCTTGATGCGGTCGCGGATGAGCGGCTCGTCGACCGGCTCGACCACCTCGCCGTTGATTGTCTCGACGACCTCGTAGCCCTGGTTCATCGCCTGCTTGATCAGCGGGTAGCCACCCAGCGCACCGACGATGAACAGACCCGGCACGTTGGATTCGTAGGTCTCCGAGAGGACCGGGATCGAGGTCGGGTTGGCGTTGGGGAACTGGATGCCGAAGCTCTCGACCAGCTTGCGCGGCGGGATCGCGCCGCAACGCGCGACCACGCGGTGGCAGGGGATCGAGACCTCGCCATCCTTGGAGTTGAAGACGTAGTTGAGCGGCGGTTCGGCGCCCGTCTCCTCGACCCGTGCAGCAAAGGCGCTGTGCCAGATCTTCATCTTCCCCGACTTCTCGGTGGCGAGCGCGAGGTTCTTGTTGCCGTCCTTGCACACCGTGAACTCTTCGTCACGGTTCATCAGGTGCAGCTGGTTCTGCTTGGCCAGCGCGCAGGCGTTCTCGATACCGGCGTCGCCGGCGCCGACGACGACAATGGTCTCGTCCTTGAACTCGTCAGGGTCGGAGAGCGTGTACTGCACGCGCGCCAGGTTCTCGCCCGGCACACCGAGCTTGCGGATATTGCCTTGCAGGCCAATGCCGAGGATCACGGTGCGGGTGGTGTAGGTACTGCCGTCCTCGCAGGTGACGGTGAACGGCGCGTCCGACCCTTCGCGCTTGATGGCGGAGACTTTCTTCTTGTAATCGATGCGGATGCCCTGCGCCTTGAGCGCGTCGTTCCACTCGCCGAGGATGCCTTCACGCTTGCCTTCGGCGAACTTCATGCCGCTGCGCAGCGGCAGGAAGCCCGGCTCGGCCATCACGTGCTTGCCCTTCTGGTACTTGTAGATGGTGTCGGAGGCGTGGTCCTCAGCCTCGAGCAGCACGTAGCGGTTGCCACGCGATTGCGCGCGCGAGGCAGCCGACAGACCGGCCGGCCCCGAGCCGACGATGACGATGTCGAACTCGGCTTCGACGTTCCCGAACATCATGCCCATGATCCTCTCCCGCTTACCTATCTGGCCCGGCGTATCAGCTCAGCGCGCCTGCAGCGCAACAACGTTGCGCAGCGCATCGAGGCGGTTTGCAAACATCTCCGGCTTGTACTTTTCGTCATTGGCGAGCGCCTTGAGGAGCTCGGCCATGTTTTTGCGCAGGTCGTTGCTCATCTGCAGCGTGCCCGACTGCAACAGGTCGTTGGCGACGTTGGTGATGGCCATGTACGCCTGCTCAGCACCGGCATAGTCGGAATAGCTCGACTCGCGCGACTCATCGATCAGCGCCAGCAACACCTGGCGCATGGT
>DALYGT010000019.1:0-3132 GCA_031971375.1 Burkholderiales bacterium
CGAGCGGCAGAAAAAGAAAGTGTTGCTGGTCAGCTGCGACGTCTACCGGCCGGCCGCCATCCAGCAGCTTGCGGTGGTTGGTCAGCAGGTCGGTGCGGAGGTTTTCCCCTCGTCCGCGGGCGATTCGCCCAAAGCCATCGCCGCCGCCGCGCTCGACCACGCCAAGCGCCACTTCTTTGATGTGCTGATCGTCGACACCGCCGGTCGTCTGGCGGTGGACGAGGCGATGATGGCCGAGATCCGCGACCTGCACGCCGCGCTCAAGCCGACCGAAACCTTGTTCGTGGTAGACGCCATGCTCGGCCAAGATGCGGTCAACACGGCGCGCGCGTTTGGCGAGGCGCTGCCGCTGACCGGCGTCATCCTCACCAAGCTCGACGGCGACGCGCGCGGTGGCGCGGCGCTCTCGGTGCGTCAGGTCACCGGCGCGCCGGTCAAGTTCGTCGGCGTATCTGAGAAGATGGACGGGCTCGAGGCCTTCCACCCCGACCGCATGGCCTCGCGCGTGCTCGGCATGGGCGACGTGCTCTCGCTGGTCGAGGAGGCGCACCGGCAAGTGGATGTGGCCGAGGCGCAGAAGCTGGCCGAGAAGCTCAAGTCGGGCAAGGGTTTCGACCTCGAGGACTTCAAGCAGCAGATCGTGCAGATGCGCAAGATGGGTGGGCTGTCGGCGATGATGGACAAGCTGCCCGGCCAGCTCACCGCGCAGTTGAAAGGCCAGCAGCCGGACGAGAAACGCATCGGTCGCACTGAGGGCATCATCAACTCGATGACGCCCCTCGAGCGGCGCAAGCCGGAGCTGATCAAGGCCAGCCGCAAGCGTCGCATCGCCGCTGGCGCCGGCGTCTCGGTGCAGGAGGTCAACCAGCTGCTCAACCAGTTCGAGCAGATGCAAAAGGTGATGAAGATGATGAAGGGCGGCAACCTGATGAAGCTGGCCCGCAACTTCAAGGGCATGTTGCCGGGGATGTGAGCCGGCGACAGGCCGTGCGGACCCACGAGGTTGCGGTATGCTCGCGCGAACCATTCGGAGCTGAAGTCAATGATCGCGTCTTTCCTTGACCGCCAATCCTTCTCCCGAAAGTTCTTGATCGTCGGCGGGGCCATGGGCCTCATCCTCGCCGTGCTGATCGGACAACTCGCCATCTACGTCTGGCGCGACGTCAGCTTTGCCAACGGTGAGCGCGATGGGGTGGCCTATGCGCGCGCCACCATCCCCGTGATCGAGAGCCTGCAACGCTTGCGGGACGGCGCGGACCCGGCCACCCGGCTGCCGCAGGCGCTGGATGATTTTGCCCGGGTCAATGCAGCGCTCGGCCCCGAATTCGTTCTGGATGCGCGGGGCGACACCTTGGTCGCCCAGACCCGCAAGGCCACCGCAGGCGCGATCGACGCTGCCGCGCTGGATGCGCTGATCGGTGATTGGATCGGTTTGGCGCAGGGGGTCGGCGACCCGAGTCAGCTCACGCTCGACCCGGAGTTCCCGACCTACTATGCGCAGGACGTCGTGTTGCTGCGAGTGCTTCCGCTGACCGAGACTGCCGATCAGGTACGCCGTATCGAAGCGGCGCTGGCGGCCGGTGCGACCGCGGATTCGGCGCTTCGGATGACGCTCACGGAGGCGGCATCGGGCATCAGCAGCCACGTTGACAACATCAAGGCGGGAGTTGCCCGAGTGGGTGACCTGCCAAAGCTCGATGCTGCCGCGTTGAGCAAAGCCGTCTCGGCTCTGGAGGAAGGGCGGAACAAGTCAGTGAGCGCCATCCGTCGGTTCGTGTTCGATGGCGATGCCGCCGGCTTGAGGGCACTCGATGCGGACGCGCGCGCACTCCACGCCGATTCGGCCGCGCTGGCCGGGCCTTTGCTCGACGCGCTCGACGCCGGTCTGCAGCAGCGCATCGACGCGCGCCTGCGCGAAGCCGCCGTGACCTTGTCGGTGAGTCTCGCGCTGAGTCTGCTCGTGCTGTTTGCCTTCGTCACCATCAGCCGCCGCATCACGCGTGATGCGCAAGACATCGGCGATGCAATGAGCAAGCTCTCCGCCGGGGACTGCACCGTGCGTGTGAACATCTCGACCCAAGACGAGCTCGGTGCCATCGCGCGTCGGTTCAACCGTACCGCAGATGCCTTCGGCCAGTTCGTCCGGTCGGTGCAGGAACGGTCGCTCGGTGTGCTCGGGGCAGCTGGTGAGCTTGCCGAGACCTCGGGTCGCGTCAGCGAAGCGTCACGCGTGGAGGGCGAGGCGACCTCTGCCATCGCTGCCGCCATCGAGCAGATCACCAGCAGCCTCGGTGAGACCGCGAGCCGCACCGCGGAGGCCCAGGCTGTCGCCGGGCAGGCCGGCTCGCTGGCGTCTTCCGGCGAGGGCATCGCGAACCAGGCCTCCAACGAGATCCAGGGTGTGGCCGAGCGGGTGCGTCAGTCGGCAGCCTTGATCGAGAAGCTGCACGAACGCTCGGCAGGCATCGACGCCATCGTCAACACCATCAGTGGACTGGCCGAACAGACCAACCTGCTGGCGCTTAACGCCGCCATCGAAGCGGCGCGCGCGGGCGATGCCGGCCGCGGCTTCGCGGTCGTAGCCGACGAGGTGCGCTCGCTGGCCGAGCGTACGCACCATGCGACCGGCGAGATCAGCGAGATCGTCGGCGCGATCCAGGAAGAGGTGCGGTCCACCGCCGCGGAGATCGTTCACTGCACCGACCGTGTCAAGACCACGGTCTCGCTTGCATCCGAAGTTGCCAGTGCGCTTTCCGAGATCCAGGCGGCCTCTGCAACCACGCTTCAGGAGGTCGACGGCATCGAGCTGGCTGCGCGTGAGCAGAGCGCTGCGTCGATGGACATCGCGCAGCGGATCGCCCGTATCGCCTCCATGAACGAGGAGAACAGCGCCGGCGCCGGACGTGGCGCCGAACTCGCCGAAGACATGCGGCGCCTGGCTGCCGAATTGCAGGAGGCGGTCGCCAGATTCAAGGTCTGAGCGTCGACTCGCTTCGTCCTCAATCTTCCATCAAGCGGGCGAGCTTCTCAGTCTGCACGCGGGTGACCTCCGCCGACGCACGGGCTGATTCGCGTATGCCGGTCATGGCCTCGTTTGCCCCAGTCATGCTGCCTACGCTTGCCGAACTGGCG
>DALYGT010000019.1:3232-10655 GCA_031971375.1 Burkholderiales bacterium
GCCGGTCATGGCCTCGTTTGCCCCAGTCATGCTGCCTACGCTTGCCGAACTGGCGCTGGCGATCCGGCCGATGCCTTGGGCGCTGCGCTGCAACTCTTCGACCGCCTCGGCAGCCGTAGACGCTTTGTTGGCGGTGGTCACCATGCCTGCTGCGCTGGCCTCGACCAGCGCGGCGGCCTGTTCGGCGCGCTCGAGGGATTCGTTCGAAGTCCGCATGATCTGCCGCGCGTTGTCGATCTGATCGCTCAGTTCGTGCATCCGGGCGGTGATGTCGGAGGCGAACTTGACGACGTGCGTGATCTTGCCGTCGCGCTCGAACACCGGGTTGTAACTGGCCTCCAGCCAGATCTCGCGACCGTCTCTGGCGTCGGCCCCGGCGCTTCTGCCGGGACCTTCTGGCTGCGAATAAACCCGAACATGCGAGACCCGCCAATCAATCAGAAATGGAAATGATATTGCCATATCTGGACTTAGACTTGATCGTGTAACTGGTCAATGTCACGGTTTGCGTCTAGCGTGATACTGGTAAACGTTATTCAGAAGGGGGAAATGTGGATCCGGTCATCCTGTCGCGCATCCAGTTCGCGGCCAACATATCCTTCCACGTCATTTTCCCGACCGTCTCCATCGGTCTGGCGTGGTTCCTTGTCTACATCCGCGAGATGGCAGACCGCGCCGGCGGCGGCATCTGGGATGCCTCCTACCGCTTCTGGGTCAAGGCCTTTGCGCTGACCTTTGCCTTTGGCGTGGTGAGCGGTGTGACCATGTCGTTCCAGTTCGGCACCAACTGGCCGGGCTTCATGCAGACGGTCGGCTCGGTGGCGGGGCCGCTGCTTTCCTACGAGGTGCTTTCCGCGTTCTTCCTCGAGGCGACCTTCCTCGGCATCATGCTCTGGGGGCAGAACCGCGTCTCGCCTCGTGTCTACAGGCTATCGGTATGGCTGGTGGCGGGCGGCACCACGCTGAGCCTGTTCTGGATCCTCGTGCTGAACTCGTGGATGCACACGCCGGCGGGTTTCGAGCTGGTCGACGGCAAGGTGGTCGCGACCGACTGGCTGGCGATCATCTTCAACCCGTCGATGCCGTATCGCACCGTGCACATGTTCCTCGCTTCGATGCTGACCGCGGCCTTCTTTGTGATGGGCGTGTCGGCCTACCGCCTGCTGCACGGCCAGCGCGGCGAGGATGTGGTTCGGTCGCTCAAGCTCGGCGCGACCATGGCGGCGGTGGTGATGCCGCTGCAGATCCTCGCGGGTGACGCGCACGGTCTCAACACGCACGAGCACCAGCCCGCCAAGATCGCCGCGATGGAAGGCATCTGGCACACCGAGAAGGGTGTCCCGCTACTGCTCTTCGCGATTCCCGACGACAAGGCCCGCACCAACCACTTTGAGCTGCCGATCCCGAACGTCGCCAGCCTCATCATCACCCACGACCTCAATGGCGAGATCAAGGGCCTCAACGAGTTCGAGAACGCGCATCCGCCTGTGCTGCCGGTGTTCTGGGGCTTCCGCGTGATGGTCGGCAGCGGCATGCTGATGCTGGCGCTGTCGTGGGCCGCCGTGTGGTTCCTGCGCCGCCGCGGCGAACTTCCGGGCTGGCTGCTACGGGTGCTGGTGCCGGCGACCTTCCTCGGCTGGGTGCCGACGTTGGCCGGCTGGTACGTCACCGAGATCGGCCGGCAGCCCTTCCTTGTCAGCGGCGTGCTACGCACCGCCGATGCGGTGTCGCAGGTGCCAGCTACCGCCATTGCCGGTTCGTTGTTGACCTATCTGGCGCTCTACGCGGTGCTGCTGGTCATCTACGTCGCGACCCTGTTCTACATGGCGCGCAGCGGCGGGGGACACCATGGTTACACTGTGGGCGGAGGCGCAAGCACCCACCCGGCCGCTGCCTGAGGCTCGACCATGGACGCGCTCTCGCACGAACACCTCGTCCTCTTGTTTGGTGGACTGATGGGCGTGGCCATCATGGCCTACGTCCTGCTCGATGGTTACGACCTCGGCGTCGGCGTGCTGCTGTCGCGGTCGAGTGGCCGTGAGCGCGACGAGATGGTCAACGCCATCGCGCCTTTCTGGGATGCCAACGAGACCTGGCTGGTGCTTGGCGCAGGCATCCTGCTGGTGGCCTTCCCGCTGGCGCACGGCATCATCCTCAAAGAGCTCTATCTGCCGGTATTGGCGATGCTGGTCGGGCTGATCCTGCGCGGCACAGCCTTCGAATTGCGGGTCAAGTCGCCGCCGGAGCACCTTGAGCAGTGGAACACCCTATTCGTGGTCGGTTCGGCCACCGCCGCGCTGTCGCAGGGCTTCATGCTCGGCCAGTTCGTGGTTGCGTTCCGCACCGACCTCGCCGCGATACTGTTCGCCTGTCTGGTGGCGCCGTGTCTGGTGGCGGGTTACATGTTGCTCGGCGCCGGATGGTTGCTGATCAAGACCGAGGGCGAATTGCAACGTCGCGCAGCGGGCTGGGGGCGCAACGCGCTGTGGCTGACCGCTGGCGGGATCGCGCTGGTGTCGGCGGCAACGCCGCTGGTGAGCCCGCGCATCTTCGACCGCTGGTTCAGCGCTGAACTGACGCCGCTTTTGGTCGCGGTGCCAGTGCTGCTGGGGGCGGGCGTGTTGTGGCTGTCGCGCTGGTTCGGCCGCTTCGACCCGACGCGCGACGATGGCCGTGCGTGGTTGCCCTTGGCAGTGACCATCGGGCTGTTCCTGCTGTCAGGCGCGGGGCTGGCTTACAGCACCTTTCCTTATCTCATCATCGATCGCCTGACGCTTTGGGACGCCGCGGCGACCGACGAGACGCTGCGCATGATCCTGCTCGGGGTGGTCATCGTGCTGCCGCCAATCATCCTCTACAGCGTGTTCTCGTACCGCATCTTTCGCGGCAAGACGACGCATCTTGAGGAGTCTTGACGGTCGGGCCTCAGTTCACGCTCTGTAGAAAGCGTTCCTCGATGAAGGTCTTCTCGCAGAGCGCCCGCGACAACTCCTCCTTCGACAGTTCGGCCTCCTGACGCAACCTGTCGGTGAGATTTTCCAGGGTCTTCAACCGGTTTTGAAGGTTGCGATTCTCTGCCTCGACCTCGGCGCTCATGGGTTCGCCAGACCGCAGTTGAGATTCGGCTTTGGCGCGCAGCCGCTGCTCCTCCAGTGTTAGGGCATTAAAGCGAGCTTCAGCTTCCTGAGCGCGCCGCCGCGTCTCCTTGAGGTCGCTGCTCAGGCGTTGATTGACCATGCGCAACTGCTCCAGCGCTGCCTGGACCGAATCGAGTTCACCCGTTCGGGCGCGCAAGGCACTGATCTCCCGATCGCTCTCTTCGACGCGTAGCCGCATCGATTCCAGCTCGGCCTCCAACCGACCTTTCTGCTGCATCAACCGACCAAGTTCAGCGCGTCGGCCATCACGCCATTCGGCGAGGCCGCTGTCAGGCGTCTCGACCACTTGCTCAAGCGCATCGTAGCCCTCTTGCGCGAGCGCGATGAGCTCTGGGCTGACCTTCGGCCCCTGCAATTTCCGGTTGAGCACCTCGAGTAGCGACAGGAATCGCTCGACGTCGAATCGCGAGGCAAGAAGCTTGACCCGCTCGAGAAGCGCACCAAGGTCATGTTCGGCGTGTTGATAGCGGCGGGTGATCCGGCTGATCTCATTGAGTTGTGACAAGACGTCTTTGCGCAGCCGCTCCGTCTCGGAAACCATGCGCTGCATGACGTTGACGGCAAAGATCACCAAGCCGATAGCGATCGCAAGCAGGACAGCAAGTGCGATCAACTGGATTGTGTTGGCCTGCATGTCGTGCCCTGCAACTCAGTGTCCGCTTCCCAGCCTGATCAGTCCCAATGCTCCGCCGCCGAGACTTGGCATGGTCACGGTGAATGCAGTACCCCAACGGTTGTTGTGGAGCGTCTTGCGCAACAGGTCCAGCTTGACGCTCACCAGGCTCGACCGGGAAAGTGCCGTGCCGCCCGAGGGATCGATGGCATCTGCAAACATCGCGAGGAAATGTTCTGCCTGCGATATCGAGGTGTCGGAGGGTTTGTGGTCCGATAGCGCTGTTCGGATCTCGGGAATCGATACGTGTGCCGCAAGGCCGCCAACGATGTTGACGAGGTCGACATCCATCAGCCCCAGTCCGATAGCCGCATTGTCTTTTGAGCGCGAGTACACGCCAAGCAGTACCTTGTGGGTGCATGCCTCGAAACTCGTCAACGCCATCGGGGTCGCTTGCCAGTTGGACTGTCGCGTCAGAGTGGTTGCCGCTCTGACGACAAGGTCGGAAGCCGGCGGCCGAGAGTCTTCCGCGTGATCGTGAAGACTCATGGTGATTGGCGTGGCCAGTGCTTCGCGAACGCTTTTGATCAGCTCATCGTCGCGGAAAGGCTTGTTTACGACAAAAGAAATGCCATAGGCACGTGCTTCTGACAGGCGTACTTCACTGGTCTCCGTGGTGACCATACCCACGCGGATCTGATCATGGCCGCTTTGCCGCAGCCGCACCAGCAACTCGAGGCCCGTCATCGTGGGCATGTGCCAATCCGTGATGACCAGATCGGGATGCAGTGTGGCTGCGAGGTCCAACGCCTCGTTGGCCGTGGATACGGTGTGGACCCCTTCGGCAGAGAACCCTGCCGCTAATAGGGCGCGACGGATGATGCTCTGGGTGGCGCGGCTGTCATCGACAACAATCAGACGGTGCATCAGCTTGTCTCCACCGCTGGGTGTTCTGCCAGCGGATCGAAAAGAACGACGGTCAGCCGGCGGGCGTTCTGCCCCGCTTCGAATAAAGCCTTGATGCCACTGGCCAATGAGATCTCACGATAACCTTGGACGGCCATCGCCTCTGGTAAGCCGATGTCCGCGAGATGGCCTGAAGGGAGGTACTCGATGAGGCAGCCTGAGAACACGTTGCAGGCTTCCAGACAGGCGTCGTCGACGTCGGAGGCGGCAAGGGACTCCCGCGGAAGGTCGAACATGACGCTGGCAAGGTTCTCGGCGTCTTCCCGCGAGATGACGAGAGCCACCCCTGCACGATGTGAGGGGTCGTCCAAGCCAACTGGCAAGACAATGCGCCGCTCGTCAGCCCGGCTGCTCGAACGCTGCACATCGGCGATCAACTTGAAAGAGCGCGACTCGCGCGCCAACGCCTCCCAGACGCTGTTGAGGCGCGCCTCCATCTCATGGGTCTGGATCATCGAACAGAGACCTTTTGGCCGACTGAGCGGTTAGTCTCTCGGATGAGTGTGACAGGGACCCTACAAGCGGGGGGGCGACGTACGTTTCAGCCGTTGAGCTTCTTCCAGGCAAGGCCCAATTGTGCGAGCAACTGGGCTTCGCTGAATGGCTTGACCAGGTAGCCTGATACACCCGCCTGCAGCGCCGCCATCACGTTCTCGGTCGAGCGGACGCCGGTCACCATGATGAACGGCACCTTGGCGAACTTTTCGTTGCTGCGCACTTCCTTGAGCAATTCGAGGCCGGTGTACTGGGGCATCTCCCAATCCGACAGCACGATATCGATGGGGGCGCCAAGCGTGTGTTGCTTCTCCATCAGCGCAATGGCAGCCGGGACGGTATCGATGTCGAGCACGTTCTTGTACTCGAGCTTGGCGAGCAGACCGCGGATGACGATGCGCATCGACGCGACATCGTCAATGATCAGCAGGCGCGTGCTGGTAGGGGGCGTCATGCTCATCCGGGAAGCCTCAAGGCGTGCGCATCAGCCGAATCGGGTGAAGCTGGATTCGTCGATCTCCGAATCGCCGCCGGCCGAACGTGACGCGCCACCAGACTTGCTACCCGTCGCCGCTGCCGCAGGCCGGGCGCTCTTGCGCTCGCGCGCGATCTTCATCGTCTTGCCGAGGTTGAAGAAGCCGACCAAGCCTTGCAACTGGGTCGCCTGAGCGCTGAGCTCTTCGGAGGTCTTGGTGAGTTCTTCCGACGCAGATGCGGAGGAGTGGGTCGAGCGCGCGACTTCGTTGATCGCTTCGCCGATCTGACCCAAGCCGAGCGATTGCTCGCGGGACGCAGCCGAGATCTCCTGCACAAGGTCTGCTGTCTTGCGGCTGGCGGGGACCATCTCATCGAGCAGGCGACCGGCGCGTTCGGCCATCTCGACGCTGGTGTCGGCCACCTCGCCGATCTCCTGCGCAGCGACGCGTGAGCGCTCGGCCAGCTTGCGGACCTCGGCAGCGACCACCGCGAAGCCCTTGCCATGATCGCCGGCACGCGCCGCTTCGATCGCGGCGTTGAGCGCCAGCAGGTTGGTCTGGTAGGCGATGTCGTCGATGATGCTGATCTTCTCGGCGATCTTGCGCATCGCGACAACGGTCTCTTTGACCGCTTCGCCACCGTCTTCCGCATCCTTCGAGGAGCGCGAGGCGATCTCGTCGGTGACCCGCGCGTTCTCTGCGTTCTGCGTCACCGTGGCGGTGATCTCCTCGACGGCAGAACTGGTCTTCTCGACCGAGATGGTCTGTTCGTTGGAGTTGTCGTTGAGCGACTGCGCCGCCGACGAGAGCTCCTCGGCCGCGGAGGCGACCGAGTCCGCCGCACTACTGACCTCGGAGATGACATCCTGCAGCTTGCCGGCCATCGACTTGAGGGTGGCCATCATGCTGGTCGAGTCGCCCGAGGCGATGCGGATGTCGACCGCGAGGTTGCCATCGGCGATCTGCTTCGCCACCTCGGCGGCGTAATCCGGCTCGCCGCCGAGCTGGGTGAGCAGGCGCTTGAGGATGAGGAGACCGAGGACGACGGTGATGGCGAACAGCGCGAGGCCGATCCCGATGACCTGGATCAGAGCACTCGACTTGGTCTCGTCCGCTCTCTTGACCGCCTCTTCGGCGAGCTTGACGTTGTAGGCGATATGCTGGTCGAGGTTGTGCGAAAGCTTCTCGGCCAGAGGGATATTGCTGGTGAGGACCGCGAGGGCTTCCTTGTTCTCGTTCTTTCTCGAGTGTTCGAGGGCTTCGCCGGCCACTTTCTCGTATTGACCGAGCAGTTCGGACGAGGTGTTGAAGTAACCGCGGTCCTTTTCGTCAGAAACCATCGCTTCGTATTCTTTCAAGGACTTGCGCATGCCGTCGTGCGACGAACTGATGACTTTCTCGATCTCGCCCATCGCGTTGTCGTCGGTGTTGAGCACGTGGCGATACATCTCGAAACGGTATTCGCCAAAGCTGCTCACGGCGTTGTCGAGCACGACGATGCTCGGCTGTGTGTTCACCGCGACATAGCTTGCGGAGGTGAAGACGCTCTCCATCTGCAGCACACCGATGACCCCGATGGCGACGATTGCTGCAGCCGCAGAGGCGAGGAGGAGGTAGATTCGTTTTGCGACGCTCATATCAAAACTCCGAGGGTGACCATTCGGGTGCAGCGGGGAAGAAGGACAAATCAAGCGATCGGCACGTGTTCACTGCAA
>DALYGT010000020.1:0-5040 GCA_031971375.1 Burkholderiales bacterium
TCCTGCGCCGTGTGCTCTTCAAAGGCGTCTCGCTCGATCAGGCCGTGCGCTCGGTGATGACCGAGAAGATCACCACGGTGCACTCCGGCGAGTCGATCGAGCGCTGCATGGAGCTGATGACCCAGCTTCGCGTTCGCCACCTGCCGGTGGTCGACGGCGACAGGCTCACCGGCGTGTTGTCGATCGGCGACGTGGTGCGCGTCAGCCTCGACGAGCAGCGCGCGATGATCGAGCAGCTGGAGAGTTACATCCGCGCTTGACGGCATCGGTCACCGCCAGATGATGCGGACTTCGCGATAACGGTCTGCACGGAGTGCCCGCGTGGGGAGGCACGCTGCCTGATGGCCGCGTCAGCCGGCCGGCTTTTGCGCCGACTTTGGCCGGAACGCCGCGCAGACCGCCGGGTCGGTCTCGACCCACGCCGCGCCGATCAGGTCGAGGCAGTAGGGCACCGCTGCAAAGACGCCATCCAGCGTTTCGCGGATCGCCTTGGGCTGGCCCGGCAGGTTGATGATCAGCGAGCGGCCGCGCACCACGCCGACCTGGCGCGACAGGATGGCGGTCGGCACGTACTTGAGGCTGACCGCGCGCATCTGTTCGCCAAAGCCCGGCAACTCGCGGTCGGCCACCGCCAGCGTCGCATCAGGCGTGACATCACGCGGGGCGGGCCCGGTGCCGCCGGTGGTCAGCACCAGCCCGCAGCCTTCTCGGTCGCACAGGTCGATCAGCGTCTGCTCGATCAGCGGCTGTTCGTCGGGGATGAGCCGCGTGACCGGCTCCCACGGTGTGGTGATCGCGTTGCCGAGCCACTCGAGCAACCCCGGGATGCCCTTGTCCTCATAAACGCCGGCCGAGGCGCGGTCGCTGATCGAGACGACGCCGACACGCAGGGTAGCCAGCGCGCTCATGGCGCCTCGCTCGCCGTCGATCGCCCCGACTGCGTGCCACCCAGCGCCGCACCTAGCGCGCGGAACAGCGCTCGCGCCGCGCGTGGCGGCTTGCCATGCGATGACTCGGCGTGCGCCTCATCGACCAGTTTGCGCAGCGCATCGGCGTCAGCCTCGGGGTGCTGGCGCATGAACTCGCCGAGCCCGGCTGGCGATTCGAGCAGCCGGTCACGCCAGTGCTCGACCTTCTGGAAGGCTTGGGCGGCGCGCCGCACGGCGTCGCGGTCAGCGCCGAGTTGCGCGCGGATGGCGCTGGCGTCGAGGTCGCGCATCAGCCGGCCGATGTACTGCTTGTGGCGGCGCAGCGCCTCACGGCTGCTCATCTTCTGGCCCTCGATCAGGGCCTCGTAGAGCTCTGGTTCCAGCCCGAGGCTGCGCAGTTTCTCCGGCTTGAGCCCGAGCAGGGTCTCGCCGAGCGATTGCAGTTCGTGGGCGTCACGCTTGCGGCGCGTCTTGCTTGGCGGGCGGGAGTCGTCGGTCATGCCGGTATCATAACGGCTCGCCCGTTGCGCCCTGCGCCGCTCGAGCTCGTCACAGTCGACGCGCGCGCTGCCGCAGCGAGCAGGCCCGCATCGTGCAAGGCTGTGACGCGGGTCGATCAAGCCCCACTTTGCAGTCATCCTCCATCCCGAAGGTCTCCGACAGTGTCCCAAGCCCCTTTCAGCCTCAGCGCCGACCAACTTCACGATCTTGCTCGCCACGCCCTGGACCACGCCTCGCGTCTCGGCGCCAGTGCCGCCGAGGTCGATGTCGGGCTCGGTCACGGCCTCGACGTCACGGTGCGGCTGGGCGAGGTCGAGACACTCGAGTACGCACGCGACCGCGGTCTCTCCATCACGGTGTGGCAGGGTCAGCGACGCGGCCACGCGAGCACCTCCGACATCTCCGAGGCTGCCATCGCCGAGACGGTGACCGCCGCGCTGGCCATCGCCCGGCACACCGGCGAAGACGCCTTCACCGGCCTTCCGGAACACGACACGCTGGCCTGGACGCCCGTCGATCTCGACCTCTGCCACCCCTGGGCACTCGAGAGCGATGCCGCCATCCGCCTCGCTTGCGACATGGAGGCCGCTGCCATGGCAGTCGATGCGCGCATCGACAACAGCGACGGCGCCTCGGTCTCCACGCATGTCAACCGGTTCGTCTATGCCAACTCGTTGGGCTTTGCGGCTGGCTACGATTCGAGCCGACATTCGCTCTACTGCTCGGTGATCGCCGGCGAAGACGACACCATGCAGCGCGACGACTGGTACAGCGTGGCGCGCGCCGCTGACGCGCTAGAGATCGCCGCACAGGTCGGTCGCCGCGCCGGCGAGCGCACTGTTGCTCGGCTGGGTGCGCGCAAGATCGCCACCTGCGAGGTACCGGTGCTGTTCGAGGCGCCGATCGCCGCCAGCCTGATCGGCCACTGGGCCGGCGCGGTGAGCGGCGGCGCGCTCTACCGGCGCTCGAGTTTCCTGCTCGACAGCGTCGGCCAGAGCATCTGGGCGCCGTGCGTCACCATCGAAGAGGTGCCCGATCTGCCGCGCGGACTCGGCAGCGCACCGTTCGACTCGGAGGGGGTGTTGCCGCAGCGCCGCCTGATGGTCGACGCCGGTGTGCAGCAGGCTTATTTCCTGTCGACCTACTCGGCGCGCAAGCTCGGGCTGCGCACCACCGGCAATGCGGGTGGTCCGCACAACCTGCTGGTGCGGCCGGGTCAGGCCGGCTTTGACGACCTGCTGCGCGAGATGGGCCGCGGCCTGCTGGTCACCGAGCTGATGGGGCAGGGCGTCAACATGGTCACCGGCGACTACTCGCGCGGCGCGACCGGCTTCTGGGTCGAGGATGGGCGCATCGCCTACCCGGTCGAGGAGATCACCATCGCCGGCAACCTGCGCGACATGATGCGCGGCGTCCGCGCGGTCGGCAGCGACGTGTTGGTGCGTGGCGGGCGCCAGTGCGGGTCGATCCTGGTCGACCGGATGACGGTGGCGGGGAATTGACGACATTGGCGGGAGCAGTGGCCACTCTGCGCGTGTCCGAAGGGCCGGAAATGATCACGGTAGTGCACACGATCCGTCAGCGGGCGCTGGCCTGACGCCAGGGCCGGTGTTTCGGGAGCGCCCTCAAGCCGTCGCCAGCCAGTGCACGATGCCCTGCGCGTTGAGGTCGATATCCATCGCCAGCAGCGCCAGCGCGTCCTTCTCCCCCAACTTGCTGCCGTGCGCTTCGAGCTCACGCAGCAGAAACCCACGCAGATCGTCGGCCACTGACTGGTAGCGGGCTTCGGGGGTGTCGAAGCGCGCGGCCTCACGGCCGATGCGCACGTGCGCGTCGAGTCGGCGCAGCAGGTCGTCACGCAGTGCCGGCACGCCATCCACCCGACCGAAATGGGTCAGGTAGAGGCACTCCGGTTGCAGCGCGGTCAGCCGCTCGACCGACCCGCGCATCGCTTCCGGCTCGAATTGCACGGGCGTGGTGGTGGGGATTACGAACGGCCGTCCGTCGACCGCGAGGTCCGGGTACGCCAGACCGGAGGTGTCACCCGTGAAGATGCCGTGCGATGCCGAATCGAGGATGGCGTGATGGTGGCGCGCATGGCCGGGCGTGTCGAACACGGTCCAGTGGCGGTCACCAAAGTCGATCTCCATGCCGTCATGGCTCTCGACGACGCGGTCGGCGGGGACCGGCAGGATGTCGCCATAGGTGGCGCGCATCGTCTCCTCGCCGTAGACCGCGGTGGCGCTGGCGACAAGCCTTGAGGGGTCGATCATGTGCCGGGCACCGCGCGGATGCACCAGCAGACGCGCGTTGGGCAACGCCTGAATCAGCGCGCCGGCGCCGCCGGCGTGGTCGAGGTGGATGTGCGTGAGCACCACCCAGTCGACATCTGCCGGTGTGAGACCGCGCGCGACGATGGTGTCGAGGACGCTGGGGACCGCATGGCTGGTACCGGTGTCGACCAGGGCCAGCCGGGTGCCCGACTGCAGGAGGTGGATCGACGCCATGCGCGGACGCACCAAGTCGGCGTCGATGGCAGTCACGGCGTGCGGATAGTCGAAGCGTTCGGCCATGCTGTCCTGTCAGTGCCGGCCGACGGCGGACGCCGCCAAGCCTTGCGAAACGGCTCCGATTCTATCCGCCCGGGGGCGTCTTGTGCGGTGCAATATCAGCTGACCGCTGCGCCACGCGCGCTGGCCGTGCTGATGACGCAACCGGGCGCCACGTCGACCCGGCGGTCGACGTGTTCGAAGGCGCTGGGACGGTGTGCCACCACCAGCACCGTGCGGCTGCCAGCATGCTCCGTCATGAGCGCGGCCAGCACGCGGGATTCGGTGCCGGCATCCAGCGCGCTGGTGGCCTCGTCGAGCAGCAGGATGGGCGCATCGCGCAGCACCGCGCGGGCGATGCCGACGCGCTGACGCTCGCCGCCAGACAGCACGTGCCCTTTCTCGCCGACCAGCGTCTCGACACCGTCGGGCAGCCGCGCGATCAGCTCGTCGAGGCAGGCGATGCGGCAGGCGCGCGTAAGAGCGGCCTCGTCGACGTCGCGTGAGAGCGTGATGTTCTCTCGCAGGCTGAGGTTGAAGAGTTCGGTCTCCTGCAGCACCACCGCGATCTGCCCGACCAGGTCGTCATGGCGTATCTCGCCAAGGTCACGCGCGCCGATGGTGAGCCGGCCCTGTGCCACCGGGTAGAGGCCGAGCAGCAGCTTGACCAGCGTGCTCTTGCCGCTGCCCGACGGCCCGGCCACGCCCAGCGTCTCGCCGCGCTCGAGGGTGAGGTCGATGGGGCCGAGTGTGCCGCCGCCCGGGTAGGCGAAGCGCACCCCCTGCCAGCGGATGGCGTCCCATTCGGCGGGGAAGGGCGCGCTGCCGCCGGTCGGCGCCTGCGTCTCAAAGACCGGCATCAGCCGGCCGAGGTTGGAGGTGCGTTCGATCATGGTCTGCACCTTGTCGGTCATGTCCATGCTCGCCTCGCGCAGCGTGTTGAAGTACGCCGCGTAGGTGAGCACCATGCCCACCGACAGCCGCCCGTCGAGCACCGCCCACGCCACGCCAAGGATGTACAGCGCCCAGGCCAGCGCGGTGTGCAGCTGGAAGGTCATCCA
>DALYGT010000020.1:5140-10602 GCA_031971375.1 Burkholderiales bacterium
CGCCAAGGATGTACAGCGCCCAGGCCAGCGCGGTGTGCAGCTGGAAGGTCATCCACTTGCTGTTGGTCAGGCGCAGCCGCTGGTAGGCGAAGTCGCGCGCCAGCGCCTCGCGTTCGGCGACCTTGCCGGTCATGCCGGATGCTGCACCCATGGCCTTGACCGAGAGGATGTTGGTGGCGCTCTCGACAAAACTCCCGGAGGCGTTCTCCTGACTGGCGTTGATGATGTCGGAGAGGCGCGCCACGCGCCGGTAGAAGTACCACTCCAGCAGCGCCAGACCGCCGACGTAGTAGACAAAGAAGATCGCCGAGGCCGGCCACAGCCACATGCACGCAGCCAGCGCGCCAAAGAACGCCGCCAGCGCGACGAACAGGTTGTTCATCAGGTCGGCCGACCACTCGCGCACCGCCTCGGCACCTGTGAGCACGCGCTGCGCCTTGTTGCCGGTGCTCTCCTGCTGGTGCCAGGTCAGGGAGAAATCGAGCAGGCGCTCGAAGCCCCAGACCTTGGCCCGGTAGCGCGCGTCGATGCTGATGCGGCCGATGACGCGCTTGGTCGAGAGCCGGATCATGGCCACCACGGCGTGCGCGATGCTGAGCGTCGCGACCGTCCAGTACAGCGGCGCGAGGCTCTCGCCGGCGTGGTGCTGCAGCAGGAAGTCGGCCACGCGGCCGATCAGGTAGGGCGGCAGCAGCGCATAAAACTGCACCGCGAGCAGGACCGCCGAGAAAGCGAGATAGCGGCGGCGGTCTTCGCCGAGGAAGAACAGCAGCGCGCGCGGGACGTCGAGCAGGCCGAAGCGAGGGGTGGGCTGGCGCGGGGGCATCCGACGGATTATCGCGCGGCATCTGTCGGTGAGGCGGGTAGACTTGACGGCGGGGCGCGCAGCGGCGCGCCGTGGAACAGGTGGGTTCGATCCAGTGGTGGCGATGCTGCGCGTCTTGGGAGGCTTTGCGGGACTGAATGACCGCATCTGCGGGTTTCTTGCCAGACACACCGTCCTGAGCTTGTTGGCGTTCGGTCTGCTGCTCTTGGCCCCCGGCTGCCAGCAGATTCCGGCCACAGATCGTGACGAGTCGCGCTACGCGCAGGCTTCTCGGCAGATCGTCGAGACGGGCGAGTGGGGCGATATCCGCTTCCAGGATGACCTGCGCCTCAAGAAGCCGCCCGGTATCTACTGGCTACAGGCGGGTCTGCGCGAGGCGCTCGGCCTGCCCGACCGCATCGCCAGCTACCGGCTGACGTCCCTTCTTGGCGCACTTGGCGCCGTCCTGCTGCTGTTCGCGTTGGCGCGACGCTGCCTCGACGATGCGTCGGCGTGGTTGGCGCCTGCTGCTTTGGCGGCGTCCTTCCTGCTCGGCGCCGAGGCACGCCTGGCGACCACTGATGCGGTCCTGCTGTGCTCCACGCTTGCCGTCGGGATGGTGCTGACCTTGCGTCTGACCGATCGCCCCTTGCCCAGCGACGACCTGCTCCTCGCTTTTGCGCTGGCCGCCGGGGTGTTGGTCAAGGGCCCGGTCATCCTCGTGTTGCTGGGAGGCGTCGTGGTCACTGCTCTGTTGACGCGCGGCGCGCGGCCGCTCGCGGGGCTGCTCAGTTGGCGGGCTGTCGCGCTGTTCGTGTCGCTGGCACTGCCCTGGTTCTGGCTCATCGTTGCGCGTCACGGCGCGGCCTTCTGGGAGCAATCGCTGGTGCGCGATGTGGTCGGCAAGGCGGTCAGCGTGCAGGAGTCGCATGGTCAGCCACCGGGTTTCTATCTGTTGACCCTGCCGATCGCCGGGTGGCCATGGGCGGCATCGCTGCCGGCGATCATCTGGTTGGCCTGGCGCGAGCGTGGCCAGCCGCTGGTGCTCGCGCTGATCGGCTGGGTCGTGCCGTTCTGGGTGGTGTTCGAACTGGCGCCAACCAAGTTGGTGCACTACGTGTTGCCGACCTACCCGGCGCTGATCCTGCTTGCGGTGATGGCCTGGCAGCGACGCAGCGAATGGCCGGCAGCGGTGAGTTATGCCTGCCTCGCCCTGTTCCTGCTCGGCGTGGCTATGCTTGCCGGGGCAGGCGTCTGGCTCGCCGACCACTTTGGCGTGCGCGAGCCGTCTGGCGTGGCGTTCGCGGCAGCGCTGGTCGGCGGCGCGCTGTTGTTCCTGTATCGCGGCCGCAGCTTGCCGTGGCTGTTCGCCGGCATCAGCCTTGCCTATGTGCAATTCTGGGGTTCGCTGGTGCCGGGTTCGCAGGCACTTTGGGTCTCGCACCGGGTCGCGGCGCTCACTGCCGAGGCGCGCTCGGGTTGCGATGCGCCGGCTGTCGCGGAGGGTTTTACCGAGCCGAGTCTGGTCTTCGAACTCGGCACGGCGACCCGCCTTGGCCCGCCCGAGCCATTGCCAGACGGTACGCACTGCCGATTGCGACTCAGCCTGCAGCCGCTGGCAGGCGATGGTCTCCGAGAGATCGGCACGGTGTCCGGGCTCAACTACTCGCGCGGACGCGAGGTCGAGGTCCATGCTTACATCGAGTCGCGCCGATGAGCCTGTCACGAGCGCCGTTCGTGTACGCGTCTCTGCTCGCGCTCGCCGCTGCGCCGGCGGGGCTATGGCTCGATCAGCCGACGGCGTTGGCTGCGCAGGGGCTCGGCGCGGAGGCCCGCAGCATCGCCAGGTTCTTTTCGGCCCTGGGCGACAGTGCGTGGATCCTCATCCCTTCGGGCGCGGTGCTCGCGCTCAGGCGAGCCGGCGTGCTGCGCACGCTGCCCGATCTGGTGTTGGCACGCAGTCGGCAGTTGTTCTGGCTCGTCGCCGGCACCGGGCTGCTCGCCGACTTGATCAAGGGCGTCGTCGCACGGCCGCGCCCCAAGCTCTACCTGCGCGAAGGACTCGTAGAGCCGCGCTGGTTCCACTGGTTCGATGCCGCCTGGGCGTCGATGCCGTCAGGGCACACGGTGACGGCCTTTACCCTCGCCTTTATCGTTGCGCGCTGGTACCCGCGGTGGTCCGTCATGGCTTTTGCGATCGCCGCCGGCGTGGCCATGGCGCGAGTTGCGCTCGGGGCCCACTATCCGTCGGACACCTTGGCAGGTGCCGCGCTGGCGGTGCTGTGCTGCGCAGCAGTGGAGCGCCGGCCGGGGTGGTCCTGGCCGGCGCGGTGACGTTCGTCAGCGCTTGAACTGCTCGAGGATCGCCGGGTTCTCCAGCGTCGAGACGTCCTGTGTGATCTCCTCGCCCTTCGCCAGTTGCCGCAACAGGCGGCGCATGATCTTGCCCGAGCGGGTCTTGGGCAGGTTGTCGCCGAAGCGGATGTCCTTGGGCTTGGCGATCGGGCCGATCTCCTTGCCGACGTGGTCCGACAGCTGCTTGATGGTGGTCTTGACGTCGTCGCCAGTCGGGCGCGCACCCTTGAGCACGACGAAAGCCACGATCGCCTCGCCGGTCACCTCGTCGGGTTTGCCGACCACTGCCGCCTCGGCGACCAGCGGGTGCGACACCAGCGCCGACTCGATCTCCATGGTGCCCATCCGGTGCCCGGAGACGTTGAGCACGTCGTCGATGCGACCTACGATGGTGAAGTAGCCCGTCTCCTTGTCGCGGATCGAGCCGTCGCCCGCCAGATACAGCTTGCCGCCCAGCTCGGCCGGGTAGTAGCTGCTCTTGAAGCGCTCGGGGTCGTTCCAGATGGTGCGGATCATGCTCGGCCAAGGGCGCTTGACCACCAGCAGGCCACCTTGGCCGTTCGGCACGTCATGGCCGGCCTCGTCGACGATGGCGGCGGCGATGCCCGGCAGCGGCAGCGTGCAGGAGCCCGGCACCAGCGGCGTGGCGCCTGGCAGCGGCGTGATCATGTGACCACCCGTCTCGGTCTGCCAGAAGGTGTCCATGATCGGGCAGCGCTCGTGGCCAACCTCGCGGTGGTACCACATCCACGCTTCCGGGTTGATCGGCTCGCCGACCGAACCGAGGATGCGCAGCGAGTCGAGCTTGAAGTTGCGCGGGTGCGTGGCCGGGTTCTCGTCGTTGGCCTTGATCAGGGCGCGGATGGCGGTCGGCGCCGTGTAGAACACCGACACCTTGTGGGCGTCGATCATCTTCCAGAAGCGGCCGGCGTCCGGGTAGCTCGGCACACCCTCGAACACCACCTGCGTGGCGCCGCACGACAACGGGCCGTAGGCGACATAGCTGTGGCCGGTGATCCAGCCCACGTCGGCCGTGCACCAGAAGACGTCCGACGGCTTGATGTCGAACGTCCACTGCATGGTCAGCGTGGCCCACAGCAGGTAGCCCCCCGACGAATGCTGCACGCCCTTGGGTTTGCCTGTGGATCCGGCGGTGTAGAGCAGGAACAGCGGGTGCTCGGCGCTGACCGGCACCGGTGTGTGGGTCGCGGGCTGGCCAGCGACGGCGTCATGCCACCAGATGTCGCGGCCCTCGGTCCAGGCGGTGTCCTGGCCGGTGCGCTTGAGCACCACCACCTTGCGGATGGTCTCGCAGCCGCCCATGGCGAGCGCCTCGTCGACCGCCGGCTTGAGCGGGATGGCCTTGCCGCCACGCTTCTGGCCATCGGCGGTGATCACCAGCGAGGCGCCGGCGTCGTGGATGCGGTCGCGCAGCGATTGCGCCGAGAAGCCGCCGAACACGACCGAGTGAGTGGCGCCGATGCGCGCGCAGGCCTGCATCGCAGCGACCGCCTCGATGCTCATCGCCAGATAGATGACGACGCGGTCGCCCTTCTTGACGCCGAGCGCGGTCAGCGCGTTGGCGAGCTGGCAGACGCGGGCATGCAGGTCGGCGTAGGTGGAGACGGTGACCTCGCCATCGTCGGCCTCGAAGATGATGGCCGGCTTGTCGGCCAGCGCCGGCAGGTGGCGGTCCAGGCAGTTGTACGAGACGTTGAGCTCGCCGTCGTTGAACCATTGGTAGAAGGGCGCGTTGGACTCGTCGAGTACCTTGGTGAAGGGCTTGGTCCACACCAGCTTCTCGCGCGCGAGGCGGGCCCAGAACGCATCCGGGTCGCGGTCGGCTTCGGCGCACAGCGCCTTGTAGGCGTCCATCCCGGCGATGGCGGCAGACTGCGCGAGCGCGGTGGGCGGCGGGAAGATGCGGGTTTCGTGCAGCGACGACTCGATGTTCTGGGACACCGGTATTCCTCCAAGGCTACTGCGGTCGCCGGCGGCGGTCATTGCCGAGCACGCTCTGACGACTTCCACTCAAAACCTCACTGGCTATAAGTCTATCGCGGTAGCGGGTCTGCTCGCCAGAGGGCTGGGCTGATCCAGCGCCCGCGACTGATCTGGCTCAGCCTGTGGACCCATTTATGGCGTTCGGCCCCCTCGGAGGGCGCGCCCTCGCTGCGCCGGGCGTGGTGACCTGCGGCCCTATAATCCGGCCGATAATTCACGCACACCAGTCTTGCGCCGGCCATCCGCGCCAGCCACCTCCGAGGAGTCTCCATGACCACCATCCGCCAACAGGACTTGA